>DASYLG010000125.1:0-6763 GCA_036009685.1 Iamia sp.
GGGGTCGGCGTCGGCCGTCACGGACCAGCTGGTGGAGACCTTCCGCCAGGCCGGCGAGGCGACGGCCGAGAGCCGCCGGCTCAGCGCCCGCAACCGGGCCTGCCGCCGTCACGTGCGCAAGACGCTCGACCAGGTGACCGAGGCGGTCGACGTCCTCCAGGCCCGCCGCACCGTGCCCCGGGGCGACGACGCCCGGGACTGGAGCCGCCGGCCCGGCGTGCCCCTCGAGATCTGGCTCCTCCACGTCCGCTACGCCCGCTCCGAGAGCGCCGAGGACCTGGGCGCCCTGGTGGCCGAGTACGAGCAGTACGCGCTGTCGCTCTCCCGCCGGCTGCGCCGGGACCGCGAGCCCAGCGACGACCTCGACCAGGTCGCCCGCGAGTCGCTGGTGGTCGCCCTCCAGCGCTTCGACTGCGAGCGGGGGCTGCCGTTCCCCGCCTTCGCCACCCCCACGATCCTGGGCGCCCTCCGGCGCCACTACCGCGACCACGGCTGGAGCATCCGGGTGCCCCGCCGGGTGCACGAGCTGGCCGTCCCCGCCCGCGAGGCCACCGATCGCCTCACCACCGAGCTGGGCCGATCGCCGTCGGCCGACGAGGTGGCCGACGAGATGGGCATCGAGACGGCCGACCTGCTGGCCACCCAGCAGGCGGCGGCGGCGCGCACCCCAGCCTCGCTCGACTCCACGCCGACCATCGACGGGCCCAGCCAGCACGAGGTCATCGGCGACGACGACCGCAACCTGCTGATCGCCGAGGACCAGGTCGTCCTCAGCCAGGCCATCGAGCATCTCGGCGACCGCGACCGCGACGTCATCCGGCTCTACTTCTTCGACGAGCTGACGCAGTCGCAGATCGCCGAGCGCTACGGCGTCAGCCAGATGCAGGTCTCCCGCTGGATCGCCAGCATCGTCAAGCGGCTGCGCAGCCACATGGAGGCCTGAGCCCCCGGGGGTCTCAGCCGGCGACGAAGAGGACGGCGCCGTCGATGGCGCCGTCGGAGCTGTGCAGGGGCCGGCAGCGGGCTTCGGTGCCGTCGTCGCCCACGGCCACGGGCTCGTCGCCCGCCGGCTCGCCGGCGAGGGTGGCGCGGACGCAGGCGAGGACGTCGGGGGTCTCGCCGTGGAGGTCGAGACGGCCGAAGGCCTTCCCGCTGACCTCGGCGCTCGTGGCCCCCCAGCGCTCGGCGGCCCCCGTGCTCCAGGCCCGCACCTTCTGGTCGACGTCGAGCACGACCACCGCCCCGGGCACGCCGTCGATCACCGACTGGAGGTAGCCGGTGATGCGCTCGATGTCGCCCGAGCGCTGCTCGAGCTCCTCGTTGACGGCGCTCAGCTCGGTCGCGGCCCGCTCGAGCTCCTGGCCCATGGCCTCCAGCTCGGCGTTCGAGGCGACCAGCTCCTCGTTGGCCGTGCCCATCTGGGCGACGGTGGCCTTGAGCTCGTCGTGGACGGCGGACAGCTCGGCCCCGAGCTGGTCGTCGAGACCGAGCTCTCGCAACCGGGAGAGCAGTCCGTCGAGGGCGGGAGAGGGGGTGCTCATGATGGTCGGAGCACCCTACCGACGGGTTTCCCTCCCGGCACGAAAGGCGTGGCCATGTTCACCCATGCGGGTGATCCTCCACCGCCGCCCGGGTTTGTCGGGCCGGGCCGCGGGAAGGCCCCTGGCTCCCCAACCGAGGAGGCCACGTGGCCGGAGACAGCGGACCAGAGGCCGGCGCCAAGGGCGTCGGCGAGGGCATCAAGGGCAAGGCCAAGGAGGTCGTCGGGGCCCTGACCGGCAACGACGACATGCTCGACGAGGGCCGGGCCCAGCAGGACAAGGCCGACGCCCAGCGCGACGTCGCCGTCAAGGAGGCCGAGGCCGACAAGGCTCGCGCCGACGCCGCCGCCCACGAGGCCGAGCAGCGGGCCCACGAGTAGCACCCTCCGCGAGCCCTCCGCCTTCCGGTGAGCGAGCCCGATCCCGCCGACGACCCCGAGGTCGTGGCCGAAGCCGCCGGCCTGCACCACGTCACCGACGAGACCCCCGGTCACCGCCGCATCCGGCGGGGCCGGGGGTTCTCGTACGTCGATCGCCGGGGCGACGTCCTGCCCGACGCCGAGCGGGACCGCATCCGGTCGCTGGCCATCCCCCCGGCCTGGACCGACGTCTGGATCAGCCCCGACCCCGACGCCCACCTGCTGGCGACCGGCCGCGACGCCAAGGGGCGCAAGGTCTACCGGTACCACGATCGCTGGCGGGAGGTCCGCGACGAGGCCAAGTACGAGCGCCTGGCCGACTTCGCCGACGCCCTGCCCGACCTCCGGGCGGCGGTCGACGCCGACCTGTCGCTCCGGGGCGTCCCGCCCGAGAAGGTCACCGCCCTGGTGGTCCGGCTGCTCGACGAGACGCTGGTCCGGGTGGGCAACGAGCGCTACGCCGAGGACAACGAGAGCTACGGGCTGACCACGCTGCGGCCCGACCACGTCGAGGTCGACGGGGGCACGATCGAGCTCGACTTCGTGGGCAAGTCGGGGGTTGCCCAGCGGCTCAGCCTCCACGACGCCCGGCTGGCCCGCATCGCCAAGCGCTGCCACGAGCTGCCCGGCCAGCACCTGTTCTCCTACCTCGACGACGACGGCGAGGTCGGCCATGTGTCATCCGCCGAGGTCAACGAGTACCTGCGCGCTCGGATGGGCGACGGCGTCAGCGCCAAGGACTTCCGCACCTGGGGCGGCACGAGCGTCGCGGCCGCCACGCTGGCCCACCCGTGCGCCGACGAGCAGCCCTGCGACAAGCTCGTCATCCGGGCCTTCGAGGACGCCGCCGAGGTGCTGGGCAACACGCCCGCCATCTGTCGCACCTGCTACGTCCACCCCGTCGTGCCCGACGGGTACCGCGACGGCACCCTCGCCGAGGCCTGGCGGAGCTCGCGGTCCACCGCCTCGATGACCCGCTCCGAGCGCACCGTCCGCACCCTCCTCGACCTCTGAGCTCGCTGACGACCGACGGCCGAGCGGAGGCGGTCAGAAGGGCTGGGGTGGGCTGGACTCGAGGCTGCGGCCCAGCTGGTCGAGGTCGGGGATGCGGTGGAGCAGGAGGCGGGTCTGGCTGTCGACCACGCCGGCCTTCTCCTTGAGCGCGGTCAAGACGGCGTCGAGCTCGGCGGTGCCGGTGCAGAAGAGCCGGAGCATGTAGTCGTACTGGCCGGTCACGTGGACGGCCTCGACCACGGCCGGCAGGGTGCGGAGGACGGCGGCGAAGGTCAGGCGGTCGGCGCCGGACTCGAGCCGGACGTCGACGGCGGCCTCGACCGTACGGCCCAGCCGCTCGGCGTCGACCACCGCCCGGAAGCCCTTGATGACCCCGGTGGCGCGCAGCCGCCGGACCCGATCCGCCGTCGCCGTGGCCGACAGGCCGACGGTCTGGCCCAGGTCCCGGAAGGTGGCCCGGCCGTCGAGCGAGAGGGCGTCGACGATGGCCACGTCGATGGCGTCGAGCGCTTCGGACATCACGGCCACGATAGCCCGGTCACGTGGTTCCCACGGGTGCACCGGGGTTTCGAGCGTCGCGCGCCATCGGTGACGGGGAAGTCGCGGCGCACCACGGCACGGGCGACCGAGATCCGCGCCACCTGCGGCGCCCGATCCCGCATCGTTCTGGTCATGTCCGCGGCCCCCGAGCACTCCGTGCCGTCCGCCCCCGACGACGGCGGGGGCGTCGTGGGCCGGTTCCTGGCCGGCCGGCTCGACTCCGAGCGCTGGGACCATCGGGCCCACCTGCTGGTCTGCCACCACCTCCTGGCCGTCGAGGGCGGACCGGCCGCCGCGCTCGCCCGCCTGCGACCGCTGATCCAGGCCCACAACGCCCGGGTCGGGCTGCGCACGGGCCGGGGCTACCACGAGACGATCACCTGCTACTTCATCGGCGCCGTCGACCACGCCGCCGTGTCGGTCGACGGCCTGATGGCCGTGCCGACGTTGGCCCGCACCGCGCCGGGCCGCCACTGGTCCCCCACCGCCCTGGGGTCCCCCGAGGCCGCCGCCGGCTGGGTCCGGCCCGACCGGGCACCGCTGCCCTGGGTCTGGCCCCCGGCCGACCGGCCCCGTCCACCCGATCACCGATGGGAATCACCGTGACCACCTCCACCCGCCGACCACCGAGACGCCGGCGGCACGCGCCCGTCGTCCTGACCGCGGCGCTCGCCGCCCTCGCGACGATGCTCGCGCCGGCGCCGGCCGGCGCAGCCACCGCGTCGTTCACCGCCACCGGCCGCGTCAGCGTCACCTCGGCCGGCGTCGAGCACGAGCAGTCCCTCGGCGACGTCCTCGCCGTCAGCCGCGACGGTCGCCGCGTCGCCTTCTCGACGACCGCCCCCCTGGCTGCCGGCGACACCGACGGGACCTACGACGTCCACGTCCGTGACCGGCTCGGCGGCGTGACCCGCCGGGTCTCGCTCACCGACGCCGACACCGACGCCACCGGTCCCGCCACCCTGTGCGACCTCAGCCGAGACGGGCGGTTCGTGGCCTTCGTCGCCGGCGGGGCCGGCTGGCCCCTGGCGACCCGGCAGATCTACCTGCGGGACCTCTGGGAGCGGACGACCACGCTCGTGAGCGTGTCGTCCGACGAGCAGCCGTCGTTCGTCTCGGCCGGGGACAGCGGCATCGGCGACGACGTCGCCTGCGCCGTGTCCGACAACGGCCGCTACCTCGCCTTCGTGAGCGGCGACGGCGACCTGGCGCCGGGCGCCTCCTACGTGGGCGACGTCTTCCGGCGGAACCTGATGGCCGGCACGACGGAGCTGGTCAACGTGGGCATGAGCGGGGCCGTCCCCAACGACAGCAGCGACGACGTGGACATCTCGGCCAACGGCGGGGTCATCGCCTTCGCCTCCGAGGCGAGCAACCTCGTCACCGGCGACAGCAACGGCGACGCCGACGTCTTCGTGCGGGTCATCTCGTCCAGCTCGACGATCCGCCTGAGCGTGAAGGCGGGCGGAGCACAGGTCGACGGCGCGTCCGACGACCCGTCCATCACGGCCGACGGTGTGCGGGTCTCCTTCGTGTCCAGCGCCACCGACCTGGTGGCCAGCGACACCAACGCCGCCGACGACGTGTTCGTCCGCGACCGTCAGGCCAACACCGTCGTGCGGGCATCGATCGGGCCCGCCGGCCAGCTCGCCCGGGGCGGCAGCCGCGGCCGGATCAGCGACGACGGTCGCTACGCCTCGTTCGTCCACTGGGACCCCCTCGACCTTCCCGGCGACCTCAACCACGACGACGACGTCCTCCGGCGCGACCTCCAGGCCGGCACCACGACGTACGCGAGCGTGGCCCGCAGCGGCCTGACCGGGTCGATGGGGTCGGTCCACAGCGCCATCAGCGGCGACGGATCGGTGGTGGCCTTCTCGACCGAGTCCGACGACCTGGTGCGGAACGACGACAACAACAGCGGCGACGTCTTCGTCCGCGACGACGTCACCAGCACGACGCCGTTCGCCAACCCGACCGCCTTCGTCACCCAGCAGTTCGAGGACTTCGCCGGGCGGGTGCCGACCGCATCCGAGCTCTCGTCGTGGAAGGCCCGGCTCGACCACGGCGAGGTGAGCCCGGAGGAGGTCGTCGACTCGCTGGCCCACTCGAACGTCTGGTCGTCCCAGCGGGGGCCCGTGATCCGGCTCTACTGGGCCTTCTTCGAGCGGGTGCCGGACAAGGGCGGCATGGACTACTGGATCGGCGAGGCCCAGAAGGGGCTGTCGCTCGCCAAGATGGCGTCCAAGTTCGCCCAGTCGCAGGAGTTCAAGACCAAGTACGGCCCGCTGTCGAACAGCGCCTTCGTCACCGCGATCTACCAGAACATCTTCGATCGCGACCCCGAGCCCGCCGGTCTCGCCTACTGGAAGGGCGAGCTCGACTCCGGCGCCCGGACCCGCGGCGACGTCATGGTCGGCTTCAGCGAGTCGGCCGAGGGTCGGCTGCTGCTCGCCCCCGCCGTCGACAGCGTGCTCGTGTGGCTCGGGATGATGCGGACGGTGCCGCCGTCGGCGTGGAACATCGAGGGCGTCGCCGAGGGCTACGGCCTGGGCGAGCCGCCCGAGATCATCCCCGAGGCGATCCTCGCCGAGGGCGGCTACGCCGACCGGGTGTCGTGATGCGGTACGACGGCATCTTCGAGCAGCTCCGGGCCGAGCTGTCGGGGATCTGCGGCCAGCCCATCGAGGCCGCGGTCATGGTGCACAAGAGCCCGGACCAGCCCACGCGGGGCGGTCCCCGTCTGGCCATCAACAACCACCTGGCCCTCACCCCCACGCACCTCCGGCTGCACCGCCTGGGCGGCCGGACCGGCATGAAGGTGAAGGACGAGGTCCAGGCGTGGGACCGCCGGAGCGTCCGGGTCGAGGTGTGCGACGCAGCCCGGTCGTCGTGGTTCGCCTCGACCGGATCGAGCTACGACTTCGACGTCCACAGCCTCCGCATCACCGGCCCCGAGGGCACCCTCGTGGTCGACGTCATGCAGGAGAACCACTTCATGGACCCCAAGATCGAGATCCAGCGCCTGCTCGTGGCCCTGGGTCCGTGAGATCGGGCCGGCCGGGGGTGCCACCCATCCACACCCGGCCGGCCCGCACCGCATCGCAGAGCCGGGTGCCGGGATCGAACCGGCGACATCCTCTTTACAAGAGAGGTGCTCTGCCAACTGAGCTAACCCGGCGGGGCGGCCAACCGTAGCGGTGGCGTCTCCTGCGGCGCGCGGTGTTGTGACCGTGGGGCTGGGTAGCG
>DASYLG010000126.1:0-8361 GCA_036009685.1 Iamia sp.
GCCGGGTCGCCGGCCGGCCGCGTCAGCCGAAGAGGCCGGGGGGTGGCTCGGTGTCGCCGCCGGGGGCGCCCCGGGGGGCGACGCGGCCGGCGTGGGCCCAGGCGGCCTGGGTGGCGACCCGGCCCCGGGGCGTGCGCATCAAGAGGCCCTCGCGGATGAGGAAGGGCTCGTGGACGTCCTCGACGGTCTCGGTGGGCTCGGCCACGCTGATGGCCAGCGTCGAGAGGCCGACCGGCCCGCCCCCGAAGCGGCCGCAGAGGGCCTCGAGCAGGGCCCGGTCGATCTTGTCGAGACCCCGCTCGTCGACCCCGAAGGTGGCCAGCCCGGCCTTGGCCGTATCGAGATCGATGGTGCCGGTGCCCCGCACGTCGGCGAAGTCACGCACCCGGCGGAGCAGGCGGTTGGCGATCCGGGGCGTCCCCCGCGAGCGGCGGGCGATCTCGTAGGCCCCCTCGGGGGCGACCTCGACGTCGAGGATGCCGGCGGCCCGCACGACGATGGCCTCCAGGTCGGCGGGCTCGTAGAAGTCGAGCCGGGCGACCAGGCCGAAGCGGTCGCGCAGCGGTCCGGTGATGAGCCCGGTGCGGGTGGTGGCGCCGACGAGGGTGAAGCGGGGGACGTCGATGCGGATGGTGCGGGCCGCCGGGCCCTTGCCCAGCACGATGTCGACGACGAAGTCCTCCATGGCCGGGTACAGGACCTCCTCGACGGTGCGGGAGAGCCGGTGGATCTCGTCGATGAAGAGCACGTCGCCGTCGCTGAGCTGGCTGAGGATGGCGGCCAGGTCGCCGGCCCGCTCCAACGCCGGCCCCGACGTCACGTGCAGCGCCACCCCCACCTCGGTGGCCACGATCCCCGCCAACGTGGTCTTGCCCAGGCCGGGCGGGCCGGCGAAGAGGAGGTGATCGGCGGCCTGGCCCCGGCGCCGGGCCGCCTCCAGGATGATGTGCAGGTGCTCCTTGAGCTCGGTCTGGCCGACGAAGTCCTCGAGCCGGCGGGGCCGGAGGCCGGCCTCGACCCCCTCCTCGCCGGCGACCGGCTCCGGACCCAGCACCGGGTCGTGATCGCCGGATCCATCGAGGTCGGGCCCGAGGTCGTCGGGGCCCAGCAGCTCCTCGCGCGGCATGCTCAGGCCGCCTTCATCGGCGGGCCACCATGCGCCGCAGGGCCACGCTGACCAGGGCGGACACGTCGTCGCCGGTGGGCAGGTCGCGGGTGGCCTCGACCACCTCGTCGGGTGTGTAGCCGAGGGCGAACAGGGCGTCGCGCACGTCGGAGCGGACCGCACCGGCCGAGGTGGCGCCCGACGACGAGGGCCCCGCGGCCGCCACCGCCGCGGCCACGTCGCCGACGGGCAGCTCGAGCCGGCTCTTGAGCTCGACCAGGAGCCGGGCCGCCGTCTTCTTGCCCACGCCGGGGACGAGGCAGAGGGCCGAGACGTCGTCGTCGGCCAGCACACGGCGCAGGGCCAGGGGCTCGTGGACCGAGAGGATGGCCAGGGCCAGGGCGGGACCGACGCCGTGGGCCGAGATGAGGGCCTCGAAGGTGACGCGCTCGTCGCGGGTCGCGAAGCCGTAGAGGACCTGGGTGTCCTCGCGGACGTGGTGGTGGGTCCACACCCGGACCTCGGACCCGATGTCGCCCAGCAGGGCGGCGGTGGCCGGGCCGGCGTGCACCCGATAGCCGAGACCGCCCACCTCGACCAGCAGCTCGCCGTCGGGTGTGCGCTCCAGCAGGTCGCCTCGCAGCGATCCGATCATCCCTGGCATCAGCTCTGTCTCCTCGTGCGGGCGGTCACCGGCGGCCGGCGCCGGCAGCGGCGGCGCGGGCCAGGGGCGAGTGGGCCAGGTGGCACAGGGCCAGGGCGGCGGCATCGGCCGCATCGGCCGGCTCCGGGACCCGGGCCAGGCCGAGGAGGGTCGTGACCATCCGTGCGACCTGATCCTTGTCGGCCCGGCCGTCGCCGGCCACGGCCTGCTTCACCTGGGTGGGCGTGTACTGGACGACCTCGGCGCCGGTGGCGTGGGCGGCGGCCATGGCCAGCCCGCTGGCCTGGGCCGTGCCCATGGCCGAGCGCACGTTGACCTGGAAGAACACCTGCTCGACGGCCACCGCCGCCGGTTGCATCTCGGCCAGGAGCCCGACCAGCTCGGCGTGGAGCTCGGCCAGCCGGGCCGGCAACGGGTCGTGCGGGTCGGTGCGGATGACCCCGATGGCGCGGGCCCGCGCCGGGCCCCGCCCGGTCGACTCGACGCAGGCGTAGCCGCAGCGCGTCAGCCCGGGATCGATGCCGAGGACGAACATGGGTTCGGAGCCTAGGCGGTGCCCCGACCCCGGCGGTGCACCCCGAGCATCAGCCGCAGCCCGTGATGCCGTAGGTGTGCAGGAGGTCCTGGCGCTCCTGCATCCGCGTGGACATGCGAGTGGCCGCGGCATCCGCCTCCTCGCCCATGGATCCGACGGCCAGGAGCTCCTCCACGCTCGTCGCGTACCGGTCGAAGGACGCCAGCATGGCCGTCACCGTCGCCTCCTCACCGGCCGGGACCGGGAGATCGCGCAGCGCGCCGACCTGGGCGACCACCGTGGCGTGCACCTTGGTGGCCATGTCCTCCGCCATCCGCTCGCCGTCACCGGACAAGACGGCGCCGAGGCCGCCGCCGCTCATGTGGTCGAGCGTCTCCCGGAGGCAGGCCCGATCGGCGTGGACGACGTACTGCTCGTGGGTCAGCGGACCCTCGGGGACCTCGGCCCGGCTCGACCCCGCGTCGCCGCCGATCGCCTTCCCGATGCCCGCCACCGCGGCCCATCCCACCAGCGCCGCGAGGGCGCCCCTCACCAACCATCGGACCACAGCCCGTCCCCCTCGTCCGGCGGCCGTCCGGTCCCCCCGCGGCCGCTCCCGCCCATCATGGCCGACGGGGACCGGAATGGGTCAGCCGGCTCACAACCCCGGCCCGCCGGGCCGATGAGAGGCGGGATGGCCTCGTCTGCACCCCCCTCCCCGCCCGCGCCCGGCGCCGCCGAGCCCGTCGTGCTCCTCGAGGGCGTGCGCCGGCGCTTCGCCCGCGTCGAGGCCCTCCGCAGCCTCGACCTCCGCGTCGAGCAGGGGACGGTCACCGTCCTCCTCGGCCCCAACGGCGCCGGCAAGACCACCGCCATCCGGGTGATCACCGGGGCGCTGGGCGTCCACGGCGGCACCGTGCGCGTCTTCGGGCTCGACCCCGACCACAAGACCGACGGCCAGTCCGTCCGCCGCCGCTGCGGCGTGGTGTCGGCCAAGCCGGCGCTCTACGACCGGCTCTCGGGCTTCGACAACCTGCGCTACGCGGCCGAGCTGTACGGCATGGGCTGGACCGAGGCGACCAAGGAGCGGGTCGTCGAGGCGGCCACCCGCTTCGGCATCCAGGGCAGCCTCGACGCCCAGGTCGGTGGCTACTCGACGGGCATGAAGACCCGGCTGGCGCTGTCGCGCTCGGTGCTGCACCAGCCCGACCTGCTGCTGTTCGACGAGCCCACCTCCGGTCTCGACCCGGAGTCGAGCCAGGCCGTGCTCCACCTCATCAAGGACATGGCCGCCGACGGCACGACCGTCGTCATGTGCACCCACCTGCTGCTCGAGGCCGAGGGCCTGGCCGAGCAGGTCGTGGTGATGGAGGCGGGCGCCGACATCGCCTCCGGCCCGCCCGACGACCTCATCCGCCGCTACTGGCCCGACGACTCCGTCCGTCTCGGCGTCGAGGACCCGGCCATGCTCGACGGCCTGGCCACCCTGCCCGGCGTCCGTCGGGTCACGCCCGTCGAGGACGCCGCCGGCGAGGTCGACGTCGACCTCGACCACCTGCACCGGGTCCCGGAGATCGTCCTGGCCCTGACCACGAGGGGCGCCCGCCTGACCAAGGTGGCCCCCCACGAGCGCTCCCTCGAGGAGCTCTACTTCGCCGTCCGCCGGCCGCACCTCGCGACCGGGGACGCGCCCGAGGGTGGCGGCCTTGCCTCTGTGGCGCCGCCGCCCGACGTTCTCGCTGACGTGCCGCCCCCGGCGCAGCAGCCCGCCGAGGAGGCATCCGTCTGATGGACTTCAAGCGCGTCCGCATCGTCGTGCGCACCGAGCTGAAGCAGCTGGCCCAGGCCAAGGACTTCTGGTTCCCGATGGTGATCCTCGGCAGCCTGTTCTTCGTCGTCATCCCGGTGGTGCTGTTCCTGACGATCACCCAGATCGGTGACGTCCAGGTGGTCGACAAGGTGTCCCGAGCCATCGACGTCCTGCCCCAGTCGACCCAGAGGGCCATCCCCCCCGAAGCGTCGCCGGCCGGCCGCACGGCCTACGCCCTCGCCGTCTTCCTCCTGGCCCCCGTGGCCATCGTCGTCCCCCTCACCATCTCGACCGCCGTCGGCGCCGCCAGCCTGGTGGGCGAGCGGGAGCGGGGCACCGGCGAGTTCCTGGCCCACTCCCCCGCCGCCGCCCGGGAGATCTACCTCGGCAAGGTCATCGCCAGCATCATCCCCGGCTACCTGACGACCTTCGTCGGCTTCGGGGCCTACTCGCTGATCGTCAACCTGCTCGTCGGCCCGGAGGTCGGCGGCTGGTTCTTCCCGACCGGCCAGTGGTGGGTCATGGTCCTGTGGGTCCTGCCCCCGTTCCTGGCCATCACCCTCTCGATCGTCCTGCGGCTCTCAGCCCGGGTGAAGTCCACTGCCGCCGCCCAGCAGGCCTCCGGCCTGGTGACGCTGCCGCTGATCGGCATCGCCTACGGCCAGGCCACCGGCTCGCTGTTCGGGGCGGCCACCATCGGGACGATCATGGGCGGCCTCGCCTGGATCGTCGCCCTGATCTCGCTCTCCCGTGGCATGCAGAAGGTCCAGCGCTCCCGCCTCCTCGGCGTCGCCGACGGCATCTGAGGACCACGAGGTGCCAGGCACCTCGTGGTCCTCACATGGCGGCGACGGCGGCGACGATCTCTTCGCTGGGTTGGAAGGCGAGGCCGGCGACGGCTCGGTGGATCCAGCCGATGGTGCCGTCGGGGGCGATGACGAAGACGGACCGGCGGTAGAACCCGAGCGGGCCGACGATGCCGTAGCGGAGGCCGACGACCTTCTCCTCGTCGGCCAGGAGCGGGAAGGCGAAGCCCCCGTTCTCGGTGGCGAAGGCCCGGTGGCTCTCGACCGACTGCGGGCTCATGGCCAGCACCTGGGCGCCGACGTCGGCGAAGGTGGCGATCTCGTCGGTGTAGCTGCGCAGCTGCTCGGTGCAGACGGGCGTGCCGTCACCCGGGTAGAAGACGAGCACCACCGGCTGGCCCTGCAGCTCCGACAGCGTCCAGGCCTGCTCGAGCCCCCGGTCGATGCCCGGGAGCGTGAAGTCGGGGGCCACGTCCCCCACCCTGAGCCCCGCCACCAGCGGCGGAGCACTTTCGCTCACCCGACCTCCAGGGCCGCGAACACGTCGTCGGAGATGTCGAAGTTGGCGTGGACGGCCTGGACGTCGTCGTTGTCCTCCAGGGCGTCGATGAGGCCGAGGACCGACTTGGCGGCGCCCGAGTCGTCGAGCGGGACCAGGTTGGCCGCCACCATCACCAGGTCCGAGGACTCGACCAGGAAGCCACCCTCCTCGAGGGCGGTCCGCACGGTCTGGAGGTCGCTCGGCGGGGTGGTGATCCGCCACGCCTCGCCGTCATCGGCGATGTCCTCGGCGCCGGCGTCGAGGGCGGCCATCATCAGCTCGTCCTCGTCGGCCTTGCGGTCGACCAGCACCGAGCCCTTGCGCTCGAACTGCCAGGCCACCGCGCCGGGCTCGGCCATCGAGCCACCGGCCCGGCTGAAGGTCGTGCGCAGCTCGGGGCCGGTGCGGTTGCGGTTGTCGGTGAGGACCTCGATGAGCAGGGCCACGCCGTGGGGCGCGTAGCCCTCGTATGTGATCTGCTCGTAGACGACGCCCTCGAGCTGGCCGGTGCCGCGCTTGACCGCCCGCTCGATGGTGTCGAGCGGGACCGAGGCGTCGCGGGCCTTCTGGAACATCGTCCGCAGCGTCGGGTTCATGTCGGGGTCGCCCCCGCCCTGGCGGGCGGCCACCTCGACCTGGCGGATCAGCTTGGCGAAGAGCTTGCCCCGCTTGGCGTCGGCGGCGCCCTTCTTGTGCTTGATCGTGGCCCACTTGGAATGGCCGGACATCAGATCTCCTCGAGCAGAAGGCGGTGGAGCCGCAGGTCGTCGGTGAGCTCCGGGTGGAACGATGCCACGATCACCGGCCCTTGGCGGGCCAGCACGGGTCGGCCGTCGACCGAGGCGAGCACGTCGACCTCCGGGCCAGCCTCCTCGATGACGGGGGCCCGGATGAAGACGGCGTGGAGGGGGAGGTCGTCGCCGGCGACGTCGAGGTCGGCCTCGAACGAGTCGACCTGGCGCCCGAAGGCGTTGCGGCGCACGGCGATGTCGACGGCATCGAGGCTGCGCTGGTCGGGCCGGCCGTCGAGGACCTGACGGGCCAGGAGGATCATCCCGGCGCAGGTCCCGAGGGCCGGCATCCCGTCGGCCAGCCGGTCGGCCAGCGGGCCGCGCAGCCCGCTGGTGTCGAGCAGCTTGGACATCGTGGTCGACTCGCCGCCGGGCAGGACGAGGGCCTCGACGCCGGCCAGCTCGACCGGCGTGCGGATCTCGACGGGGGTGGCCCCGAGCGCGGCGAGGGCGGCGACGTGCGGGCGGACGGCGCCCTGGAGGGCGAGGACGCCGACCTTCTGGCCCGTGCTCACCAACCCCGGTCGGCGAAGGTGGTCTCGAGCGAGCCGACCTCGAGGCCGGGCATGGCCGGGCCGAGCCCACGGGACACCTTGGCCAGGATCTCGGGGGCGCCGAAGTGGGTGGTGGCCTCGACGATGGCCTTGGCCCGGCGGGCCGGGTCGTCGGACTTGAAGATGCCCGAGCCGACGAAGGTGGACTCGGCGCCCAGCTGCATCACCAGGGCGGCGTCGGCCGGGGTGGCGATGCCGCCGGCGCAGAACAGCGGGACCGGGAGGGCGCCGGTGGCGGCGATCTCCTGGACCAGCGGCAGCGGGGCCTGGAGGCGCTTGGCCCACTCGAACTGCTCGGCCGGGTCGGCCTGGGTGAGCTTGCGGATGTCGCCCAGGATGGTGCGCAGGTGGCGGACGGCCTCGACGATGTTGCCGGTGCCGGCCTCGCCCTTGGAGCGGATCAGGCAGGCGCCCTCGGAGATGCGCCGCAGGGCCTCGCCCAGGTTGGTGGCGCCGCACACGAAGGGGACGGTGAAGGCCCACTTGTCGATGTGGTGGGTCTCGTCGGCCGGGGTGAGGACCTCGGACTCGTCGACGAAGTCGACGCCCAGGGCCTCGAGGATCTGGGCCTCGACGAAGTGGCCGATGCGGGCCTTGGCCATGACCGGGATGGTGACGGCGGCCTTGATGCCCTCGATCATCTCGGGGTCGCTCATGCGGGCCACGCCACCGTCGCGCCGGATGTCGGACGGCACCCGCTCGAGGGCCATGACGGCGACGGCGCCGGCGTCCTCGGCGATCTTGGCCTGGTCGGGGTCGACCACGTCCATGATCACGCCGCCCCGGAGCATCTCGGCCAGGCCCCGCTTCACGCGGAACGTCCCCGTCTCGGCGGGGGTCGACGCGGTGGCGGGGCTCTCGCTCATGACTGCCAGTCTACGACCGCCCCCTGCGATCCCCGAAGTGGGATCGGCCCAGGGATCGGCCCAAGCAGCGCCGTTCTGTCCATCCTCGTGCACCGTGGGGGTGCACGAGGGTTGACAGAAGCGCTACGTCGCGGCGCGCTGGGCCAGGACGGTCTCGCGGGTCGGGACCCGCCAGAGGATCCAGGCCACGCCGACGGCACCGGCCAGGGCGATCGCCGTCTTCACGCCCAGGTGCTCGACGGCGAACAGGGCGCTGGCCGAGCACGACAGCACCAGCATGGCGATGGCGACGACCTTGGCCCGGCGCGGCATGCCCAGCCCGGCTCGGTAGTCGCGCACCAGGGGCCCGACGCCGGGCCGGGTCAGGACCCACCGCTCGAGCCGGGGGCTGGACTTGGAGAAGGCCCAGGCGGCCATGACGAAGAAGCCGGTGGTGGGCAGGCCGGGGACGACGATGCCCACGGTGCCGAGCCCGACGGCGACGCAGCCGATCGCCACCCACGCGGCGCGGCCCAGGCGGCTCCGTCCGGCGACGAGGGGCGCCTCGGTCGGAGCACTCATGCTCAGGTGAGCAGCTCGAGGAGGTCCAGGGTGATCAGGACCACCAGCATGCCGATGACGGTGCCACCGATGGCCGTGTAGTGCCAGCGGAAGCGGTGGTCGGCCCGCCAGAAGCGCCGCATGCTCTTGATGTTGAACACGATGGCCAG
>DASYLG010000127.1:0-3824 GCA_036009685.1 Iamia sp.
GTGTCTCGTCGACCTTGGCGAGCTTGCCCTCGGCGGCCGAGCGGGCGATGAAGTCCGCCACTGTAGAAGGCAGCACGAAGTAGCCGTCGGCCAGGCCCTGCATCAGCGCGCTGGCGCCCAGGCGGTTGGCGCCGTGGTCGCTGAAGTTCGCCTCGCCCGCGGCGTAGAGGCCGGGCACGGTGGTCATCAGCTCGTAGTCCACCCAGAGCCCGCCCATCGTGTAGTGGACGGCGGGGTAGATCCGCATGGGCTGCTCGTACGGCGACTCGTCGGTGATCCGCTCGTACATCTCGAACAGGTTCCCGTAGCGCTCCCGGATGGTGCCCTCGCCGAGGCGGTCGATGGCGTCGGCGAAGTCGAGGTAGACGCCGTTCTTGAGCGGGCCCACGCCCCGGCCCTCGTCGACGACGACCTTGGCGGCCCGGCTGGCGATGTCGCGCGGGGCCAGGTTGCCGAAGCTCGGGTAGCGCCGCTCGAGGTAGTAGTCCCGATCGTCGTCGGGGATCTGCTCGGGGGAGCGGGTCTCGTCGGGGTCCTTGGGGCACCAGATGCGGCCGTCGTTGCGGAGCGACTCCGACATCAGCGTCAGCTTCGACTGGAAGTCGTCGCTCTGCGGGATGCAGGTCGGATGGATCTGGGTGTAGCAGGGGTTGGCGAAGGCGGCGCCCTTGCGGTGCGCCCGCCAGGCGGCGGTGACGTTGCACGCCATGGCGTTGGTCGAGAGGAAGAAGGCGTTGGAGTAGCCACCGGTGGCCAGCACGACGGCGTGGGCCGAGTGGCTGGTGACCTCGCCGGTGAGGAGGTCGCGCACGACGATGCCGGCGGCCCGCCCGTCGACCACGACGACGTCGACCAGCTCGGTGCGGTTGTGGAGGGTGACGTTGCCCAGCCCGACCTGGCGGGACAGCTGGGAGTAGACGCCGAGCAGGAGCTGCTGGCCGGTCTGGCCCCGCGCGTAGAAGGTGCGCGACACCTGGGCGCCGCCGAAGCTGCGGTTGTCGAGCAGGCCGCCGTACTCCCGGGCGAAGGGGACGCCCTGGGCGGTCATCTGGTCGATGATCCGGACCGACTCCTCGGCCAGGCGGTAGACGTTGGCCTCGCGGGACCGGAAGTCGCCACCCTTGACCGTGTCGTAGAAGAGGCGGAAGACCGAGTCGCCGTCGCCCTTGTAGTTC
Source organism: Iamia sp. (assembly GCA_036009685.1). Lineage (GTDB taxonomy): Bacteria > Actinomycetota > Acidimicrobiia > Acidimicrobiales > Iamiaceae > Iamia. Next base: position 1,176 of record DASYLG010000127.1, read on the forward strand.
TTGGCTGCGTTGATGCCGCCCTGGGCGGCGATCGAGTGGGCCCGGCGGGCGGAGTCGTGGAAGGTGAAGGCCTTCACGTTGTAGCCCTGCTCGCCGAGGGTGGCCGCCGCCGCCCCGCCGGCCAGCCCGGTGCCCACCACGATGATGTCGTACTTGCGCCGGTTGGCCGGGTTCACCAGCTTCCGGTCGAACTTGTACTTGGTCCACTTCTCGGCGACGGGGCCGTCGGGGATCTTGGAGTCGAGGGTGAAGCTCATCGGTGGATCCGTTCCTCGGTCAGACGGAGACGATGCCGGCGGTGATGGCGAGGGGGAACGAGACGTTGCCGAGCACGATGACGGCCGTCAGCCCGGTGGCGAAGCCCCGGCGCCAGGAGTTGAAGCGGGGGTTGTTCCACCCCATGGTCTGGAAGAGCGACCAGGTGCCGTGGAACAGGTGGAGGCCGAGGGCGAGGTTGGCCACCAGGTACAGCAGGGCGTTCAGCGGCCGGCCCAGCGACAGCGCCACGTTGTCGTAGGGATGGCCGCGGACGTAGTGGTAGCCGGTGCCGGTGAAGGTCAGGTCGAACAGGTGCCAGATGAGGAAGAGGCCGAAGATCACACCCGACCAGCGCATGGTGCGGCTGGCGTAGTTGGCGGCGACGTAGTCGCGCTTCGACTGGTACTTCGTCGTCCGGGCCCTCCGGTTCATGATCGTGAGCGCGTAGGCGGCGTGGACGTGGAGCACGAAGGCGCCGATCAGCCCCAGCCGCAGCAGCCACAGCGTGACGGTGCGGGGGACGAACGGCACCAGCAGCTCGCGCAGCCATTCGCCGTAGTGGTCGAAGTCCGCGGCCCCCAGGTACATCTTCAGGTTCCCCAGCATGTGGAAGAACACGAAGCCGATGATCATGATGCCCGTGAGGGCCATGACGTACTTCTTGCCCACGGCCGACCGGTAGAGCTCGACGGGGAACGGAGCCTTGCGCTTCGCCCGGGGAGCAGCGGCCGGACCGGTGGATCCCCGGGTCGCGGTGGTGGCAGCCATCGGCCGGGAACCTACCCCTGCCTGCGGGAGCGGGCCGAACCGGAGCCGCTCCGGGCCTCCGGCGGTCAGAGGTTGGCGGGGAGGACCCGTCCGTAGGTGCTGCAGAGGCCGGCGGCGTTGATGGCCAGGAACATCAGGATCAGCGTCCACGCCAGGGTCCGCTTCCAGCCGATCAGACGCCCGGCTCCGGCCGAGGCGGTGGGCATGTACCAGCTCGGGAGCAGGCCGAAGTCGGTGGGCGCCACCACGTCCCACCAGCTCACGGCGTCGTCGTCGACCTCGTCGATGGGCTCGGCGGCCAGGGCCTCGGCCTCCAGCTCGGCATCGTCGACGGACAGGTCGTCGGGCGTCATCACGGCGGTCATCGGGCCTCCCGAGGCAGGGTGCCGGAACGGTACCGGCGCCCGGGCCCGAAGGGACGTCGCCCCGGCTCAACCGGGGCGGGTCGGGGCCGATGGGAGCCGGCCTCGTGGCGAGGCCGGAAGGAACGGCGGACCCGATGCCCCCGACGAACGACGACCCGACGCGCGGCCCGGCGTGGGCGCCGCCGCCCCCGTACCCTCCGTCGGCCCCGCCGCCGTGGGGCACCGCCCCGCCGTCGCCGCCGAGCGGCTGGCCGGGAGCTCCGACGCCGGCTCCGCCCGAGCCGGGTCCGCCGCCGCCCGCGGAGGGCCCACCGTCGTTGCCATCGCCCCGCCCCCCGGTCCGGACGACGCCGCGGGGGACCCGCAGCGGAGCCGTGGCCGCGCTGGCGGGATTGGTCGCGGCGCTGGCCTCGCGGGCCGAGTGGTTCCGCGTGACCATCGCGGACGGAGAGGTCACCGGCTCGATCCTGACGTCGGGGTGGGGGACCGTCGGCCTCGACAGCTCCGCCGGGCTGCCGTCCGATCCTCCGACCATGGCGCCCTGGCCCGACTGGACGCTGGCCGGCATCCCGGATGGTGCCGTCGCCACCGTCCTGGCCGCGTTGATCGGCCTGGCTGGGATCCGGGTGCTGCTGGTCGGTGCCCGGGCCGGGCGGCCCGCCGCCGCTGCCATCGCCGGCACCGGCCTCCTCGGGCTCGTGTGGATGGCCCTCTCGTCGTCCACCGCCCACGGCGTGGTCCGGGACTTCGAGGAGATCTTCGTCATGAGCGGGGTGGCCGAGCAGGAGGCCCACGACGCCCTCTCCGGCCAGGTCGGCTGGGGCTTCGTGGTCAGCGCGGTCGCCTTCGCCGTCGCCGCCGGGGCCGGCACCACCGCCCTGTGGTCGGCGACGACCGGTGCGCCGATCGAGCCCCTCGCCGGCCCGGAGCCGACTCCGAACGCGACTCCGGCGGCGCCGGCGCCGCCGGGCGATCGGCCGATGCCGTCGTGGGAGTCGCCCCTCCCGCCGGTGCCACCGGTGGTGGCCGACGGGCTCGGTCGGCCCCGCGAGCCGGACGCACCTCGGACCGACGGACGCCCACCGTCCCCGCCGGGCTGGCGCTGACGACCTCGCCTCACCCGCCGATCGGCTCGGTGCGGATCCAGATCATGTCCCGGCCGGTGTCGGCGGGGGCCTGCGGGCGGTCGGAGGCGATGACGTCGACCAGCCGGAAGCCGAGCCGGCGGGGCACGGCCGCACTGGCGACGTTGGCCTCG
>DASYLG010000128.1:0-13328 GCA_036009685.1 Iamia sp.
CCACGGGCACGACGCTGCCCTCGGCCCGCCGCCAACACCTCGTCGCGCTGGCCGAGCGGTACGGCTTCGTCATCGTCGAGGACGACCCCTACAGCGCGCTGCGCTGGGCCGGCGAGCAGCCCGACCCCATGATCACGCTCACCGATCGGGCCGTGTGGCTGTCGACGTTCTCCAAGACGCTCGCCCCCGGCCTGCGGCTGGGCTGGATGGTCGGCCCGCCCGAGGTGCTGGGCGCCGCGACCCGCCTCAAGCAGTCGGCCGATCTCCACACCCCGACGCTCTCGCAGCACCTCGCCGCCGCCGTCGTGAGCCGGCCGGGCTGGTTCGACCACCACGTCGCCGGGCTCGTGCCCGTCTACCGGCAGCGGGCCGGTGCCCTGGCCACCGCCCTCCGGGCCGAGCTGGGCGACCGGGCCACCTTCGCCGAGCCCGCCGGTGGCATGTTCCTGTGGGTCGCCCTCGACGGCGTCGACACCGACGTCCTGCTGCCCCGGGCGGTCGACCAGGGCGTCGCCTTCGTCCCCGGATCGGTGTTCCACGTCGACGGCGGCGGCTCGAGCGCCCTCCGCCTGTCCTTCGCCACCCTCGACCCGCCGACCCTCGCCGAGGGCGCCGCCCGCCTCGCCCGCGCCCTGGCCTGACCCGCTCCGAGGGGACAGCGACGGGAGCGGGTGGGCAGGATGGCGGCGTGGGGCGCACAGCACGACTGCCGGGACCGGGGCCGATCGAGTCGCTGCGGCTGCTGCCCTCGCTGCTGCGGGCGCCGTACCTCGCCCTGCCGGGGCTGCACGAGCGGCACGGACCGATCGTCGAGCTCGGGTTCGGCCCGCTCCGGTACGTCTTCGTCTTCGGGGCCGCCGCCCAGGAGATGCTGCTCTCGGAGCGGGCCGGCTCCTTCCGCTGGCGGGAGGCGACCGCGCTGCTGATCCCCGTCGACGGCGACACGGCTCTCATCGTCAGCGACGGCGCCGAGCACCGCCGGCGCCGCCGCCTGGTCCAGCCCGCCTTCGGCATCAAGCGGGTCGAGGGCTACCTGCCCCTCGTCCTCGACGAGGTGGGGCGGGTGATCGACGGCTGGGAGCCCGGCGCCACGGTGGACGTGACCGCCGACCTGCGCCGGGCCGTGCGCCGCATCGTGGTCCGGTCGCTTTTCGGCGACCGCCTGCGCGACCGGGCCGACGAGATCGGCGAGCACCTCGAGGCGGCCATCGCCTACGTCAACCGCTCGCCGGCCACCCGCTTCGACCACGACTGGCCGGGCACGCCCTACCGGCGGGCCATGGCCGCCCGGCGCCGAGCCGACGAGATCGTCTACGCCGAGATCGAGGCCCGTCGGGCCGGCGCGAGCGACGACGGCGGCGTGCTCTCGGCGCTGGTGGCGGCGCAGGACGACGGCCAGGAGCCGCTCACCGACGAGGAGGTGCGCGACCAGGTCGTGAGCCTGATCGCCGCCGGTTACGACACGACCACGGCCGGCGTGGCCTGGGCGGTGCACGCGACCTTCTCCCGGCCCGACGTGCGCGACCGGGCCCGCGCCGAGCTGGTCGACGTCCTCGGGGACGCGCCGCCCACCGTGGCCCAGCTGGCCGCGCTGCCGTACCTCGACGGGATCGTGTCGGAGTCGCTGCGGCTGTGGCCGCCGGGCCCGTTCGGGGCGCGGTACGCGGTCGAGGACGTCCCGTTCGCCGACCACGTCATCCCCGCCGGCAGCACCGTCGTCTACTCGCAGTACGTGTCGCACCGGCTGCCGGCGGTGTGGCCCGACGCCGATCGCTTCGACCCCGACCGGTGGATCCCCGGCTCCCCGACCTTCCACGAGGTCCCCGCCTACGCCTACGTGCCGTTCGGCGGCGGGTCCCGGCGCTGCATCGGCTTCGCCCTGGCCACGCTGGAGATCCGGGCCACCCTGGTCGAGCTGCTGCGGCGGGTCGACATCACCCCGCTCGACCCCGAGCCCACCCCCACGGGGATCGCCACGATGTCGCCCAAGGGCGGCGTCCGGGCCGTCGTCACGCCGCGGGGCTAGTGCCGTGACGCTCCTATGGATCGTCACGGGCACTAGCCCACGCGGGCGGACTGGCCGCCGTCGACCGGGAGGACCACGCCGGTGATGAAGGCGGCCTCGTCGGAGGCGAGGAAGAGGGCGGCGTGGGCCACGTCCCAGGCCGTGCCCTGGCGGCCGAGGGGGACGATCCCGGCGCGGGCCGCGGCGTACTCGGAGCGATCGCCGCCGAGCGCCCGGGCCGGCTCGTCCACGCCCATCGGCGTGTCGATGAAGCCCGGCATGATGGCGTTGGCCCGCACGCCGTGCTTGGCGTTGGTGAGGGCCAGGTTCTGGGTCAGCGCGTTCACGCCGGCCTTGGAGAGCTTGTAGGCGGTGAGGTTCCCGGCGGCGGCGATGGCGGCCAGCGAGGAGATGTTGACGATGGCGCCGCGGCCGGTGGCCCGCAGGGCCGGGACGGCGGCCCGGCAGGTCCGCCACATGGCCCGCAGGTTCACGTCCATGATCCGGTCGTAGACCTCGTCGGCCAGGTGGTGCGGCGGCCCGTCGCCCAGACCCACCCCGACGTTGTTGTGGAGCACCTCGATGCGCCCGAACGCCGCCAGGGCGGCGGCCACGATGCGCTCGGGCCCCTCGTCGGACGCCACATCGGCCACCACCGTGGCCACCTCCACCCCCTCCGCCCGTGCCATCTCCGCCGTCTCCCGGACCGACCCCTCGTCCCGATCCACCAGCACCAAGGGCGCCCCCTCCCGAGCAAACGTGACGGCCACAGCTCGCCCGTTCCCCATCGTCTCCCCCGCGGTCTGCCCCGCCCCCACGACCACCGCGACTCGATCCTGCAGACGTCCCTGGTCAGCCATGGGTCCGCAACCTACGACGCCCGCCGGACCGAGCGCGGGTGACGCAGGAGGCCCAGCGACACCCCCGTGACCCCGAACCGGGCGCAGTCCCGAGCGCCGCAGGCCCCCAGGGCGGAGCCGGGTTCGGAGCGATCATGGTGACCCGCCAGCCCCGGCGCGTCCCCGCCTGCGCCCGCCCGACCAAGGTGACGCCCGAGCACGAGGAGCCCGACCCGGACGGAAGTCGAAGTCGGGTGCCAACTGCCGACCCAGGACCGACCAGCCCTCGCCGAACTGGGCGGAGCACGCCGGCCCGCCCGAAGGGCCCCTCCAGTGCGCAGCCGAGTTCGGCGGCGGCGGGAGCACCAGACGAGACGAGAGCACCGAGACGGTCGAGCAGACCGTGACCTCCCGCTCGAGACGCAAGCCGAAGGCAGCTACGGCAGAACGCGGTCCAGCCTGAGGCCGTCGGCGTCTCGGGTCACCTCCATGGCGAACGTGAAGCGGTCCACCGCGGTGGCCAAGGTGATGTCGGTGGGGTCGACGTGGGCGGGGGGGAGGGTCAAGGTGCGGGCGGCTTCTTCGGATGACGACACCACGTGGGCCACGGCGGAGGGGTCCGGGTCGAGGCCGAGGCGGACGGCTTCGATGTGCTCGGCGGTGGCGAGGTCGTCGGCGCCCGGACGGTTCGGTCGATCGTCGAAGCGGCCGGTGATCACGTAGGTCGGAGCCCCCAACCCGGACGCCGAGACGGCGGCGGCGGTGGCCGAGGCGCACACCAGCGAGGCGGCCCACAGCCGGTCGGCCGCACCCGCCGCCACAACGCCCTGGGTGCCGGCCGAGGTGCGCTGGACCACGAGCCGGCCGTCGAGGTCGGCCGCCGCGGCCAGGGCGGGCGAGTTGGACAGGGCGAACCCGTCGGGGCGCCGGCCGCCCAGCTCGCCCATGGCCACGGCGCCGGGGTGGGCGGCCACGAAGGCGAGGGCGTCGTCGACGCCGGCCACGAGGTAGATGGCCCGGGCGCCGGCCCCGAAGGCGTAGGCCGCGGTGGAGAAGGCCCGGATCACGTCGACGGCCACGACCGCCCCGGCCACCCCCACCACCTCGGGTGTGCTCACGTACCTGGCCTTGTCGTCCCCGCCCATGCCGAGCACGGTAGGCGGCGGTACCGTCCGGCGATGGCCGATTGCACCCATCTCGACACGATCACCGGTGCGTCCCCGAGCGACGACGGCTGCACCGACTGCCTGCGCGCCGGCGGGCGCTGGGTCCACCTCCGGCGCTGCGCCCAGTGCGGCCACGTCGGCTGCTGCGACTCGTCGCCGAACCAGCACGCCACCGCCCACCACGCCGCGTCCGGTCACGCCCTCATCCAGTCCTTCGAGCCGGGCGAGGACTGGTACTGGTGCTTCGAGGACGAGGTCGGCTTCGAGATCGAGGGCGAGCCGCCGAGCCCCTCGCACCTCCCGAGGTAGCTCCCGCGACTTTGGACGAGACCACGCCACATCCGGCGGAGTCCGTCCAAAGTTCGGGGGGCGGCCCCGGTCGGGGCGCGGACGTGCTGTGATGGCGGCGAACCGTGACCCTCGCCACATCCAGGAGCGCACTGCCATGGCCCCCGCCGACATCGCCAGCCTCGCCGACATCGTGCGCGTGCACGGAGCCCGGGCGCCCGAGAAGACGGCCCTCGAGGTGGGCGATCGCAGCGTCACCTTCGGCGAGCTCCAGACCCGCTCCAACCAGGCGGCGCAGGCCTTCCGGGCCGCCGGCGTCGACTTCGGCGACCGGGTCGCCTTCATCGAGAAGAACGGGACGGAGTTCTACGAGGTCACCTTCGGGCTGTCGAAGCTGGGCGCCGTGTGCGTGGCCGTGAACTGGCGCCTCGCCGCCCCCGAGATGCTCCAGATCATCGGCGACGCCCAGGCCGAGGTGGTGGTGGTCGGCCCCGACTTCTTCGCCGCCATCGAGTCGATCGAGGACCAGCTCGAGCAGGTCCACACCATCGTCGCCATCGGCGCCCACGACCGCTGGCCCTCGCTCGACGACTGGATCGCCGGCCACCCCGACGAGGACACCGGCGTCGAGACCTCGGGTGACGACGTCGCCTTCCAGCTCTACACCTCGGGGACCACCGGTCTGCCCAAGGGCGTGATGCTCAAGAACGACAACTTCTTCGGCGCCATCTCGGGCACCGCCGACATGTGGCGCTTCACCCCCGACAGCGTGAACCTGGCGATGATGCCGTCGTTCCACATCGCCGGCGCCGGCTGGGGCATGGTCGGCCTCTACTTCGGGTGCAAGAACGTGGTGATGCGCGACATCGACCCCGCCGCCATCTTGAAGGCGATCCCCGAGCACGGCATCACCAACGCCTTCATGGTCCCCGTGGTCATCCAGTTCCTCCTGATGACGCCCGGGGTCGAGGAGACCGACTTCAGCACCCTCCGAGCCGTGGTCTACGGCGCCTCCCCCATCACCGACGACGTGCTCATCAAGGGGATCGAGCGCTTCGGCTGCGAGTTCATCCAGGTGTACGGGCTCACCGAGACCACCGGCGCCATCACCCAGCTCGACGGTGTCGACCACGATCCCGAGAACCGTCCCGAGCTGCTGCGCTCGTGCGGCAAGCCGTACCCGTGGGTCGAGATGCGCATCGTCGGCGAGGACGGCGAGGACGTGGAGACCGGCACCGTCGGCGAGCTGTGGACCCGCTCGGGCCAGAACATGGTCGGCTACTGGAACAACCCCGAGGCGACCGCGGCGGCCGTCACCCCCGACGGCTGGTTCAAGACCGGCGACGCCGGCTTCTTCGACGACAAGGGCTTCGTCTACCTCCACGACCGGGTCAAGGACATGATCGTGACCGGCGGCGAGAACGTGTACCCGGCCGAGGTCGAGAACGCCCTGATGACCCACCCCTCCGTTGCCGACGTGGCCGTCATCGGCGTGCCCGACGAGCGCTGGGGCGAGGCGGTCAAGGCCATCGTCGTGCCCAGCCCCGGCACCGAGCCGCTCGAGGCCGACCTCATCGCCCACGCCCGCACCCTCCTGGCCGGGTTCAAGCTGCCAAAGTCGGTCGACTTCGCCACCGACCTGCCCCGCAACCCCAGCGGCAAGCTGCTCAAGCGCGAGCTGCGCGAGCCGTACTGGGAGGGCGTCGAGCGCCGGGTCGGCTAGCCGGGTCGACGGGCCGGGGGGAGGTCCCCCTGCGCGTTTGCGCGTCGACCACTCATCCGGTCGCGCGCCCCGCGGAGGACGATGCTCCTGCGGCCACCCCCACCCATCGGGCCGCGGGCGAAAGGGATACCCATGGGCCGACGCGGCTCCCACCTGGCGCGCATCGGCGCGGTCATCGGCCTGACGGTCCTCGTCGCCGGTGGACACGCCCTGCCGGCGGGTGCCGTCGCCCCGGACCTGACGCTGCCGCCCGAGCGGCTCTACACCCTCGTCGACACCCCCATCGCCTTCACCGGCGTCGACCCCATCTCGGGCGACGACCGCGCCATCGTCGTCACCGCCACCGACGGCGGCTGTGCGCCGGTCGACGGCAACGACTGGTCGCTCGACGGCTGCGCCCGGGTGCAGCTCGACGTGGCCCACGGCCAGCTCGCCGTCCCCCTGCAGACCACCCTCGGCGGCGTCGGCGAACCCGACGGCATCGCCACCGGCGGCGCCATCGTCGACGGCAGCACCGACGGCGACGGCACCGGCCTGGTCGTGAACCTCAATGGCACCCAGGACCAGCTCGACGACGCCCTGGCCCTGCTGACCTACACGCCCGACAGCGGCTACGAGTACACCGGCTCCAACCCCGAGTCGCTCGGGATCGTCGTCACCGACGGCACCACACCGGCCGACAACGCCAGCCACGACGTCGAGATCTTCGTCGAGCAGGTCAACGACGGCCCCGACCTCACCGTGCCGAGCGAGGTGGCCGTGGCCGCCGGCGGATCCGTCTCCGTCCCCGCCGTCGAGCCCATGGTCGGTGTCAACGGCGACCTCTACGTCGAGGACCCCGACATCACCGAGGGCGAGGCGGACGACGAGATGCTCTTCGTCATGGTCGCCACCTGCGGCCAGTTCTCGCTGCGGGGCGGCGCCTTGACCCTCGGCCAGACCATCGAGGATCTGTTGACCAGCGAGGGCGTGCCCGACCTGGCGATCACCGCCATCCTCGCCGCCCTCCCCTTCGAGGTGACGGGCCAGATGTTCGCCACCGGCAACCCGACCGATCTCCACGAGGGGCTGGCCGCCATCGCCACCTTCGACGAGCTCGACTACGCCCTCTCGCAGGTCGACTTCGTGGCCCCGGCCACCGACGGCACCTGCGACCTGTGGACCATCGTGACCGACCTCGGCCACAACGGCCTGCCGTTCCAGTACGTCGGCTCGCCGCTCGGCGGCCGGGACGACCCCAAGCCGGGCGTCGAGATCCCGGCCCTGGGCGTCGACCTCGGCATCACCTCGTTCGTGGTGGGCGAGGGCGTCGAGCTGACCCTCCCGACGAACCTGACGATCGCCGAGGGCAGCACGCTGGCCGTCCCGGTCACCACCTCGTCGGCCCTGCACCCGGCCGTCGACCTGACGGTCGGCTCGGCCGGCGTCTCTGCCACCAGCGGCGCCGACTTCACGCCGCCGGCCGCCACCGCGACCGTCCCGGAGAACGACGCCGGGCCGCTGACCATCGACCTGGCCACGGTCGGTGATCCCGACGACGAGATCGACGAGACCCTCACGGTCACCGTCGCCCTCGACGGCATGCCACCGGGCGTGACCCTGGCCAACGACACGGTGATGGTCACGATCACCGACGACGACGCCCCCGTCGCCGACCAGACCGCCCCGACGGTCACGATCGATCGGGGCGCGGCCCAGGCGGACCCGACCTCGACGTCGCCCATCACCTTCGACGTCGTCTTCTCCGAGCCGGTCACCGGGCTGACCATGGGCGACATCGACCTCACCCCGTCGACCGCCGGGGGCCCCCTCGTCGCCGCCGTCACCGGGTCCGGCGCCACCTACGAGGTCACCGTCACCGGCATGACCACCGACGGCGACGTCACCGCCACCATCCTCAACGGCGCCGCCACCGACGCCGCCACCAACCCCAGCGCCGCCAGCACCAGCACCGACGACACCGTCGCCTGGGTCCAGCCGGTGATCCCCGACCAGACCGCTCCGACGGTCACCGTCGACCAGGCGGTCGGCCAGGCCGACCCGACGTTCGTCTCACCGATCCTGTTCACCGTCGGGTTCGACGAGCCCGTCACCGGCTTCGACGAGACCGACCTGAGCTTCGCCGGCTCCACCGTCGGTGGCCCGCTGGCGGCGACGATCACCGGCGCCGGACCGACCTACGAGGTGGCCGTCACCGGGATGACCACCGAGGGTGAGGTCGTGCTGAGCGTCCCGGCCGGGGGCGTCACCGACCTGGCGAGCAACCCCAACGAGGCCAGCACCAGCAGCGACGACGCCGTCCTCTGGCTGCTGCCCGACCCGGGCGACACCACCGCTCCCACCGTGACCGTCGAGCAGGCGGACGACCAGGCCGATCCGACGTCGGTGGCACCCGTCCGGTTCGTCGTCACCTTCAGCGAGCCGGTCACCGCCTTCGACGTCGACGACCTCCGCCTCGACGGCTCGACCATCGGCGGGATCATCCTCGGTGACGTCACCCCGCGGGCGAAGGCCGACGGCACCTCGTTCGACGTGGAGCTCAGCGGCATGACCAGCGCCGGCGACCTCGTGGTCTCGGTCGGGGCCGGCTCCGCCACCGACTCCGCCGGCAACCTCAGCACGGCGTCGACCTCGGTGGACGACGTGGTGACGTGGACCGAGATCGATGTCGATGACGGCTACCTCTACGGCGACCCGTACGATCCCTACACTGACGACTACTATTATGACGGGTATGGAGGCCCGTCATACGGTTCCGGCGACGGATACCTGGCGCGGACCGGCCTCGATCTCGCCGGCGTCATGGTCGTGGGTGTCGGCATGATCGGGCTGGGGCTCGGCTTGGTCCTGGTGACCCGACGCCCGTGGGGTCCTACCGGCTGACCAGGCCTGATCCCGGCCCGTCGAGCCGCCCTCGCGCCCGTTGGGCCGAGGGCGGCTCTGGCGCGCCCGGGCCGCGAGGCGGGCTCGGTAGGTACCGGTGATCGGTCCCCCCGCCAGTTGCGTAGCCGGTACTCAGGACACGCAGACCGGGTTGGGGGACGATGGTCTCAGCGGCCACGGAGGCCGCCGAACACGGGCGAAAGGAACCCCAAAACGATGCGACGTGGACTTGCGTGGATGCTGGCTCTGACCTTCCTGGTTGGAGGCGCTGCGGCGTGCAGCGATGACGACGACAAGAAGGCCGACGACAGCAGCGAGACGACCGCCGCGGCCGACGACTCCGGCGACAGCGACGACTCGGGCGGCAGCGGCAACGCCGCCATCCAGGAGTACTGCGATGCCGTCCAGGACGTCGTCGACAAGAGCGCCGAGCTGCAGGACGACCCGACCAACGCCGACCTCCAGGCCGAGGTGACCCAGCTGACCACCGATCTCACCCAGCAGGCCACCGACCTGGCCGCCGAGGCGCCCAACTTCTCCGCCGAGGACGCCGAGGCGTTCCAGGCCTGCCAGACCGACTTCGGCGGCCTGGGCGGCTGATCCCCTCGGTCATCGGCAACGACGCCGACGACCACCACCGAACCGGTCCTTGGACCGACGTGCCCTCGGGGGCGGTGCTCCGGCACCGCCCCCGAGTCGCGTTTTGCACACGAGCCGCAACCCTTCGTGGAGGAAGGTGGGACCGATGCGACGACGACGGCCCTGGATCCTGGCCGTGGGACTGGTCCTGGTTGGGCTGGCGGCCTGCGGCGACGACGGCGGGAGCCGGGCCACCGCCTCGTCCACCACCGCGCCGGCCACCACGCCGAGCACGGTGGCCATCGACACGGCGGCCGAGGTCGATGCGTTCTGCACCACGACCGACGAGCTCAAGGCCCTGCTGGCCGGGATGGAGGCGAGGGGGACGGACCAGCCCCCGACGTCGGAGGAGCAGGCCCGGATCCAGGCGGTGGGCGGGCAGGCGACCCAGAAGATGATGACGCTCCAGGGGTACCTCCCCCGGATGCTCCCGGGCGACGCCGCCCGGTTCCAGGAGTGCTCCGCCGTCTTCGGCGGCTGACGCCACGGCATCGGTCCTAACCTCCGGCGCCGTGGACGCCGAGGCGCAGCAGGAGGCCCGACGCATCGTCGCGGCCATGACCGACGACGAGGTGCTGTGGTGCCTCGACGGGGACTGGCCCTTCTGGGCCGGCCTCGGCCACCTCACGCGAGGCGGCTACCACCGATCCCCCTTCCCCGCCGCCCGGCTCGAGCGGCTCGGCCTGCCCGGCTTCCGGTTCGCCGATGGGCCACGGGGCGTGGTGGTCGACCAGGCCACCTGCTTCCCCGTGTCGATGGCCCGGGGGGCGACCTGGGACCCCGATCTCGAGGAGCGCATTGGCGAGGCCATCGGCCGCGAGCTGCGCGCCGTCGGTGCCGACCTCTACGGCGGGGTGTGCGTCAACGTCCTGCGCCACCCGGCGTGGGGACGGGCCCAGGAGACCTACGGCGAGGACCCCTTCCACGTGGGCGAGATGGGGGCGGCGCTGACCCGCGGCGTCCAGCGCCACGCCATGGCCTGCGTCAAGCACTTCGCCTGCAACTCGATGGAGGAGGCCCGGTTCCAGGTCGACGTCGTCGTCGACGACGAGGCCCTCCACGACGTCTACCTCCCCCACTTCAAGCGCATCGTCGACGAGGGCGTCGCCTGCGTGATGAGCGCCTACAACGCGGTGAACGGCGAGTGGGCCGGCGAGAGCCACCACCTCCTCACCGAGGTGCTGCGCGACCAGTGGGGCTTCGAGGGCTTCGTCATCAGCGACTGGATCTTCGGCCTGCGCGACGCCGGGCGCTCGCTGCACGCCGGGCTCGACGTCGAGATGCCGTACCGCATGCGGCGGGCCGACGGGCTGCGGGCCGCGCTCGATGCCGGCGAGGTGACCTGGGACGAGGCCCGGCGGTCGGTCGAGCGGGTCGTCGCCACCCGCCTGCGGTTCGCCGACGTGCTCGATCGGCCGGCGCCACCACGCTCGATCCTCGCCTCCGCCGAGCACCGCGCCCTCGCCCGGGAGGCGGCCCAGCGGTCCGTGGTCCTGCTCCGGAACGAGCCCGTCGAGGGTGCGCCGCTGCTGCCGCTCGACCCGGCCGCGCTGGAGGCGGTGGTGGTCGTCGGCGACCTGGCCGACGTGGTGAACCTGGGCGACGGCGGCTCGAGCGACGTGTGGGCGCCGGCCGCGGTGACCATCTTCGAGGGCCTCCGCGACGCGCTGCCCGACTCGGGCGTGCGCGCCGTCGGCAGCGACCCCGAGGAGGCGGTCGACGCCGTCTCGCGGGCCGACCTCGTCGTCGCCGTCGTCGGCTACACCCGCCTCGACGAGGGCGAGTTCATCGGCGCCACCGGCGAGCTGTCCCACCTCTTCCCCGGGCCCGACGATCCCGAGCTGGTGGCGGCCTTCGAGGCCGAGGTCGCCCCGGGCGAGGCCATCGACGCGCCCGACCACGTGTGGGTCCGCACCGGAGCCGCCGACGGCGGGTTCGCCACCGGCGGCGACCGGTCGTCGTTGCGGCTGCGACCCGAGGAGGTGGTCCTGGTCAAGGCGCTGGTCGCCGCCCATCCTCGGGTCGTCGTGGTGGTCGTCGCCGGCAGCGCGGTGGTGATGTCCGAGTGGGACGGCTGGGCACCCGCCGTCGCCCAGGTCTGGTACTCCGGGATGGAGGGCGGCCACGCGATCGCCGACGTCCTCCTCGGGCGGGTCGACGCGTCGGGCCGGCTGCCGTTCTCGGTGCCCACCGACGAGGCCCATCTGCCGTCGTTCGACGCCGCCGCCACCGAGTTCACCTACGACCGCTGGCACGGCTGGTGGCACCTGGAGCGGGAGGGTCATACCCCGGCGTATCCCTTCGGCTTCGGGCTGTCGTACACGACGTTCGCCCTGACGGGCGCCACGGCGGAGCGGGTCGACGATGCCCTGCGGGTGACGGCGACGGTCCGCAACACCGGCCTGCGGTCGGGCTCCGACGTCGTCGGCCTGTACTCCCGCGCCGCTGGCGACCGGCCCCGGCTGCTGGCCTTCGCCCGGGTCGAGGTCGCCCCGGCCGCCGACGCGACGGTCGAGCTGGTCACCGTCCTGCCCGACGGCGTCACCCTCGACGAGCTCCGGGTCGCCCGCCACGCCGCCGACCCGGGCGTCGTCCCGACCGCGGGGTCGTAGCCTCGGCGCCATGGACGGACCCCGGATCGGACTGGTGCTGGGGGCGGGAGGGACGGTGGGCGGGGCCTTCCACTCCGGCGTCCTCGGCGCTCTGGCCCAGGCCACGGGGTGGGACCCGCGCACGGCCGCCGTCATCGTGGGCACCTCGGCCGGATCGATCACGGGCACCGGGCTCCGGGCCGGGCTCAGCGCCGCCGACGCCTACGCCCGCAGCACCGGCGGGCCCGTCTCCCGCGAGGGTGGCCGCCTCCTGGCCGCCGTCGGGCGCGGCGGTGGAGGCGGGTTCGACCGCATCGGCTCCCGCCGGCTCCGGCCGGCGACGGCGATGGCCGCCACCCTGGCCGGGGCGGTCGCCCGGCCCCTGGCCGCCCGGCCCACGGCCGTGCTCGCCGGCCTCGTCCCCGACGGCGTCGTCGGCACCGCCATGATCTCGGGCGGGGTCGAGGCCCTGACGCACGATCGCTGGCCCGCCGACCCGCTCTGGATCTGCGCCGTGCGCCAGCGCGACGGCCGCCGGGTGGTCTTCGGGCGCGACCAGCACCCGCCGCTGTCGGCCGCCGTGGCCGCCTCGTGCGCCATCCCCGCCTTCTTCGCCCCGGTCGAGGTCGACGGCGACGCCTTCATCGACGGCGGCGCCCACTCGCCGACCAACGCCGACGTGCTCCGTCGGGAGCAGCTCGACCTGGTCGTGGTGGTCTCGCCCATGTCGATCGCCGGGCGCGGCCTCCGCTTCGCCCCGGACCAGCCGGCGCGGCGGTGGGCCCGCTCGCGCCTCGACGCCGAAGCGCGCCGCCTGCGCCGCGCCGGCCTCCCGGTCCTGGCCTTCCAGCCCACCGCGGACGACGCCGGCGTCATGGCCGGCAACGCCCTCGACCCGGCCAAGGCCGCCCCGGTCGCCCGCCAGGCCCACGCCTCCACCCTCGCCCGCCTCGAGCGCCCCGACATCGCCGATCGGCGAGCCCTCCTGCGCTAGCCCGCCGAGGGCGGGGGTGACATCCGGGGCCGAGTGTGCGAACGTGTGTTCGTGGCCGGGCGTACGGCGTCGATCCTCCATGCCGATCTCGACGCCTTCTATGCGTCGGTCGAGCAGCGCGACCAGCCTGCGCTCCGGGGCCGGCCCGTCATCGTGGGCGGGGGCGTGGTGCTGGCCGCCAGCTACGAGGCCAAGGCCCG
>DASYLG010000129.1:0-4318 GCA_036009685.1 Iamia sp.
CGTCCAGCTGTTCGTCCTGGTCGGGATGCTCTTCCCCGTGATCTGGCCGACCGTCGCCGGCGTGGGCCTGGCCATCGCCGGCTTCAACAACCGGGCCGCCGAGCGGGCGACCGACCGGGCCGTGGCCTACGCCCGGACGCGGGAGACGAGCCTGCTCGATGACCTGGGGTGGCGCGGCGGCGAACGGCAGGCCAGCACCATCGCCGACCACTGGGAGAAGTACCGCGCCGACGAGTTCCACCTTTGGAGCGTGCTCATGTACGCCACCGGCGGGGTGGTGCTGCTGAGCCAGATCCAGCTCTCCATCGCCCGGTGGTGGGGTCACGACAACGTGGCGCGGGCGCACTTCGACGGCTTCTACGCCTTCGCCGAGGTGCCGGTGGCCGTCGCCGTCGCCCTCGTCAACCTGTTCATGCTGTACCGCAACTGCTCGGACCGCGGGGGCAAGGTCCCGACCCTGCGGGCGCACCTGGCGCGGGGCCTGATGGCCGCGGTGCGAGCCGACACCTACGCCCGCGTGGCCGCGCCCATCGAGGCCCGCCTCCAAGCAGAGTCGACAGAACACGCGCCCTCGGCCCATGCTTCGGGCGCATGAACGAGGACATCGGGGTGACGAAGGCGCGGCCCGCGGGCGCGGCGGCGGTGTGGGAGGAGATCGAGGCGCGTCGGGCCAACCCGGGAGCGCCCCGGGACACGAAGCTCTGCCTGGCCATCGAGGGCGGCGGTCTCCGGGGGGTCGTGTCCGCCGGCATGGTGGCGGCCCTCTGGACCCACGGCATCCGGGCCGACCTGTTCGACGAGATCTACGGCTCGTCGGCCGGGGCCCTCAACGGGGCGTACTTCATCGACGGGGCGATCCCCGAGGCCCTTCCGCTCTACTACCGCGACGTCCCGCAGTTCTTCCTCCGCTGGTCGCGCCTGCTGCGCGGCCAGCCGCTGCTCGCCCTCGACCCCCTCGTCGACGAGACGATCGTGCGCGACCGGCCGCTCGACTTCGACGCCGTCATCTCGTCGGGCAAGCTCCACGCCGTGGCGGCCGACATCGGGGAGACCGCCGCGCTCGGCCGCTCGCACCCCCAACCGGTCCGGACCGAGTGCTTCCCGGCGGCGCGCACCCAGGCAGAGCTGCAGGGCTACTTCCGGGCCAGCACCCGCATCCCGCTCGTCGGCGGCCCACCCGTCTCGCTGTCCGACGCCCCCCACCGCGAGGGCGGCCCCCGCGACGCACCGCACAGCTACCTGGACGCCTTCGTCACCGAGGGGGTGCCCTTCGAGGCCGCCGTGGACCGCGGGGCGACGCACCTGCTGGTGGCGACCACCAAGCCCTTCGGCCTCCCGCGGGCCGAGCCCGCCATCGTGAACTGGTACACGATCAAGCGGCTGGCTCGCCACAACCCGACGCTGCGCGACGCCTACGCCCGCATCGGGGAGGACGCCCACCAGCGGGGCGAGCGGATCCTGGCCCTCCAGCAGTCCGCCGACGTCCCCGCTCCGGGATCCCCGGCGGTGTGGTGCATCGGACCCGACGAGCCCATCGCGGTGCCCCGGATGTCGCCCGACCCGGACCGGATCCTCGCGGCCGCCCAGGCCGCCTACCAGCTCGTCTGCCGAGAGCTCGGCGTCGAGGTGCCGGAGCGGTTCGAGACGGATCCGGAGTTCAGGGCGATCACCTCCACCTAGCCCCCCGGGGCGGATACTCCCCCGAGCTCGCACGGTGGCGGTCGGTACGGTCGTCGCGTGACGGCCGACCACATCTCCGCGCCCCGGTCGGGGACACGGCTCCTCGTCGGGGAGCTGCGGCCGGAGCGGCGCGGCATCGCCGGTCTGGCCGGCCTCCTGGTCGTGGCCGTGGGGCTGCCCGTGGTGGCCCAGCTGCTGCTGGGGCGGTTCGTCGACCAGGCCGCCGATGGGGCCACCGCCGGCACCCTCACCCGGATCGCCCTCCTCTTCGGCGGCCTCCTGCTGCTGGCCAACGGGCTCCAGCTCGTCGTCGCCTGGCTGGCGGTGCGCCTGGCCTGGAGGGTCGGCAACCGCCTGCGGGTCGACCTGTGTCGCCACGCCCTGGCGCTCGACCTCACGTGGCACAGCGAGCACAGCGCTGGCGAGGTCATCGAGCGGGTCGACGGCGACATCGACGCCGTCACCCGCTTCACCTCCACCGCCGTGCTCCAGATGGTGGGCAACGCCGCCGTCCTCGTCGCCGTGGCCGTCACCGCCCTGGTGGTCGAGTGGCGGGCCGGCCTGGTGCTCCTGTCCACCGTGGGGGTCGCCGTCGCCGTGCTCGTCCGTCTCCGCTCGATCGCCGTCCGCCACCACGACCACGAGCGGGGCGTCTTGGCCGACCTCTACGGCGACCTGGAGGACCGGCTGGGCGGGCTGGAGGACCTCCGGGCCAACGGCGCCGGCGGCTGGGCCGTCGACCGGATGCACCGTCACTCGGCCCGGTGGTGGCGGGCGGCGCGGCGGGCATCGTTCCGGTCCGAGGGCGCCTACGCCACCACCGGCGTCACCTTCGCGGGGGGCACGGCCGTCACCCTCGGGGTCGCCGCCCACCTGACGGCCCAGGGCCGCATGACCCTGGGCACGGTGCTGGTGCTGTTCCGATTCGTGCAGATGGTCCAGTCGCCGCTCGAGCGCATCGGCGAGCAGCTCAACGAGTTCCAGAAGGCGGTGGCCGGGCTGCGCCGGGCGGCCCGGCTGCTGGCCACGCCCGTCACGATCGAGCCCGGCACCGAGCCGTTGCCCGACGGCGCGCTGGGCGTCGACCTCGACGGCGTCTCGCTCCGCTACCGCACGGTCGCCGCCGGCGACGACGACGACCACGGCCACCTCGCCCTGCGGGGGCTCGACCTCCACCTCGCGCCCGGCACCAGCCTCGGCGTCGTGGGCCGGACCGGCAGCGGCAAGACCAGCCTGGGCCGGATCCTGGCCCGCTTCTGGGACCCGACCGACGGCACCGTCCGCGTGGGCGGGGTCGACCTGCGCCAGGCCGAGCCCGGCTCGCTCCGCGCCCGCGTGGCGGTGGTGACGCAGGAGGTCGAGGTGCTGCGGGCCTCGGTGCGCGACAACCTCACCCTGTTCGGCACCGTCCCGACGACCGACGCCGAGCTGACCCGCGCCCTGGCCGATGTCGGCCTCGACCGCTGGCTGGCGGGGCTGGTGGCCGGGCTCGACACCGAGCTCGACGGCACGACCCGGCTGTCCGGCGGCGAGGCCCAGCTGCTGGCCTTCGCCCGCGTCCTGTTGGCCGACCCCGGCCTGGTCGTGCTGGACGAGGCCACCAGCCGCCTCGACCCCGAGACCGAGGCCCGGGTGGCGGCCGCGACCCGGGCACTCCGCGACGGCCGGACCCTCGTCGTCGTGGCGCACCGGCTGGCCACCCTCGACGACCTCGACGAGGTGTGCGTCGTCGACGACGGGCGCATCGTCGAGCACGGCCCCCGGGCCACCCTGGTCGCCGACCCCACCAGCCGCTTCGCCCGCCTCCGGGCCACCCAGTCCGCCCTCGCCGCCGGTGCCGGCCGATGAGCGGGCCGACGAGCGACCCGACGACGGTGATCCCGGACGGGTCCGCCCGCAAGGGGGCGCGGCTGGCGGCCCAGGTCCTGCGGCGCGACCCGGTGGCGTGGGGTCTCGCCTGTCTGTGGTGGACCCTGTTCCACTCGCTGCCCGTCGCCACCGGCCTGGCCCTGGGCTGGGTCCTCGACGAGATCTCGGGCGGCGGTCAGGTCAGCGTGCCGCTGGCCGCCCTCGCCGTGCTGGCGGGGATCGAGGTGGCCCGCTGGTCGCTGTTCCTCGTCGCCGTGGTGCAGTGGCACGGCGCCTGGGTCGGGTGGCACACCTACATCCGCCTCGCCCTCCTCGACTCCCTGGTCTCGGACCCGGGGCCGGTCGACGAGCGCCTGCCGGGTTCCTCGGGCGAGGCCGTCAGCCGCTTCCGGGACGACACCCAGGACGCCGCCCTCGTGCTCGACGTCTGGCTCGACGTGGTCGGCACCTCGCTGGCCGCCGTGCTGGCCGTCGGCGTGCTGCTCACCATCGATGTCCGCCTGGCCCTCACCGTCGCCCTCCCCGCCCTGGTCGTGATGGTCCTGGCCCATGCCTTCGGCCCCGTGCTGCGGCGCTGGCGCCGGGCGGCGCGCACCGCCACCGCCGAGGTCACCGGGTTCGTGGGCGACACCTTCGGGGCCATCGCCACCATCAAGGCCGCCGGCGCCGAGCGGGCGGTGGCCGCCCGCTTCGCCGGCCTGGGCCACGCCCGGGCCCAGCAGGCCGCCAAGGACGAGGTGGGAACCCAGCTGCTCTACACGCTGTCGGG
>DASYLG010000130.1:0-2138 GCA_036009685.1 Iamia sp.
CGGAGGCTGGCCCTGACAGGGCCACGCTCGTCGGCGCCACCCGGCGGCACACTGGACCCATGATCGAGGGCGAGCTCGGAGCGTTCCTGCGGAGCCGGCGGGAGGCCACCTCGCCCGAGTCGGTGGGGCTGCGGTCCGGGACCCGGCGCCGCACGCCCGGTCTCCGGCGATCCGAGCTGGCCACCCTGGCGGGGGTCAGCGTCGACTACCTCATCCGCATCGAGCAGGGCCGCGACACCAACCCATCGTCCCAGGTCCTCGCCTCGCTGGCCGACGCCCTCCGGCTGAGCGAGGACGAGATGGGCCACCTCCGGCTGCTGACCGTGGTCGGTCGAGGCCCCGAGCTCTGCCCGACCCTGCTCCCCGCCGCCCGCACCGTCCGCCCACCGGTCCGCGCCCTGCTCGACCAGCTCGAGCCGGCCCCCGCCGTCGTCCTCAACCACCTCTCCGACGTCCTGGCCTGGACCGAGGGCTACGACCGGCTGGCCCGGCCGCTGGGCCTGCTCGACGCCGACCAGCCCAACCTGGTGGCCTACGCCTTCACCGACGAGCGGGCCCGCACGACCTACCCCGACTGGGACGACATCGCCGCCGACATGGCGGCCGCCCTCCACGCCGAGCAGCGGGCCCCGGACGACGACGCCCGCACCTTCGCCGCCCACCTCGGCGAGGTGGCCGGCGCCCGGTTCACCGACGTGTGGGCGCAGGTCAGCGTGACGGCCCGCCGCACGGGGGTCCACGCCGTGGCCCACCCCGACGTCGGCGTCCTGCGGCTGGCCTTCGAGATCCTCGACCTGCCCGACGCCGACCGCCAGCGGCTCGTGGTCTTCCTCCCGGCCGACGAGGCCACCGCCACCGGCCTCGACCGTCTCGCCGGCCGGGCGCCCGGGCAGCTCCGGGCCGTCAGCCCTGCCTGACGGGCCACCCGCGCCCGGTCGGGCCGTCAGGGCCGTCAGGGCCGTCAGGGCCGAAAACCGTGCGGTCGGGCCCACCCGGCGCGTCCCCGGAGCATGACCGCCCGAGCCCACCCCGTCGCCCGCGCCACCTGGGAGGCCGCCGCCGCCCGCGCCACGTGGGATCCGCACAGCCGTCTCCCCTGCCCGGGCTGCACGGCCAGCGTGACCGGCGCCAAGCTCGCCGACCACGTGCACCGCGTGCACCTGGCGGCCGACGGGGGCATGGCGGGCGGTCGTCCCGTCCACCGCGGGCGGGACCGGCGGTTCCGGCGGACGGTGGGCTGGTTCGTGACCCTGTGGGTCGTGGTCGGGGCCGGCCTCCTGGCCGCCTCCCCCGCCCCCGTGGCCGACGCCGCCGAGGCCCTGGGCGACGACGCCACCGCCGCCGTCGCCCGCGAGCACCTCGCGGCCGTCGCCCGCTCGCCCTTCGGCGTGGCCGTGCTCGCCGGGCTGGCGATCCTCGTCGTCGCCCTGCTCGCCAGCCGCGGGCGGCCTCGGGCCCGTGTCACCGTGGGCGACCGGGAGGTCGTGCTCCGGCACCGGTGCGGGACCGGCACCGCGCGGGTCGGCCTGCCGGCCCGGCTCGAGTCGGGCTCGCTGGTGCGCCGGGTCGGCAGCGGCGAGGGTGGCGGCGAGTCGGGCAGCGTGGGCGGGTCGATCCACGACGAGGTCGTCGGGTCCTACCTCCGTCTGGTCGACGGCCGGCGATCGATCACCGTCGGCTGCCCCTCCGGCACCCGCCTGCGCAAGCACTGGGACGGGTGGACGCCGGGCGGGGCGCGGCGGCACTGGGACGTGACGCTGGACCCGGCCGAGTTCGTCGCCTACCAGTACGCCCTGGCCGGCCGTGGTCTCCTCGTCCCCCGGCCCGTCTGAGACCTCTCCCTCGGACCCGGGCCTCGGGGCCTTCAGCCCTCCGGCCGGAGCCAGACCCGGAGGGGGCCGAGGAGCAGGCCGCCGACGGCCGTCACCGACGCCAGGTCCTCCTCCCGCTCCCAGCCCACGAGGTGGCGTCCGGCGGCGACGCCGACGACGGCCCGCCAGGCCTCGGCCTCGAGACCGGGATCGGCGGTGAGGTTCGACACGCCGACGACGTCACCGGCGTCGTGCAGGACGGCGCGAGCCCGGACCCTCCCCTGGTCGTCCGTGCCGACCACCAGGCGCATCGCCGGGTCGCCGGCC
>DASYLG010000131.1:0-4416 GCA_036009685.1 Iamia sp.
AGACCGGCCGCCCTTGCCACGAGTCCTGTACTTGGACGGTGTAGCTCCGCCAGCCAGTTCCCGCGGCAGCGACCACGCGCCCGGAGTAGGCATCTCGAATGGCTGCGACTCGCTCCTCAGTGGTGCCGCCCTGTCGCCAGATCTCCTGCCACCAGGGGCCGCCAAGCGTGGCGTCGACGCGGTCAACGACTGCTCGGGCATTCGCATGCTGGACGGGGTCCTTGGAGCGGACCTCAATCTTCGATGCATTCCTGTAGACCCCTGCATGCACGAAGTTCACCAGGACCTCGGTGACCGGTCCCTGGCGTCTCCCGTAGCGCCAGGTAGACCTTGCGAGAAGTTGCTGGGTCAGGTCATCGAACGGGATACCCAGGCCGAACGGATCCAAGAGGGCGAACATGGGCTGTCCTGAAGCCTTTTTGAGTACCTGTTGTAGGAACTCGGTTGCATCGCCTCTCATGGCCTCGGAGGTTGCGGACGCCTCCGAGGAAGCGATGAGGGAAGACAGACGCTCGAAGTTTCGTCGGTCGGCCTCGACGAAGTAGCAGCGGAGCTCGCGGATCGAGCTCAGGGCCCTGGCCGTCTCAATTGCGAGCGAAGGCGAGCCGGGGCTCCCATCCTCGTAGCTTCCGGCTCCGGCGAACGCGTCGAGATATGCGACCCGGCCGCCAGCCGACCGGCTGCCGGTCTTGGTTACGAACGGCACGAGGTATCGCCCGAGGAGGGCATGCTTGAATACTGCGGCACCCTGCGGCTCTTCAAAGAAGCTCACGCCCAGATCTAACCATGAGGGTGTGACAACTGGCGCTGAAGCGAAGCTCAGCGCGCTCGATCTCCGTCAGAGCTTCTTGCCTAAGGTCCAGCCTCGGCCGCCGTCAGCGCTCGGCGTGGGCGGCCAGGATGGTGGCGACGGCGGCGGTGACGCGCTTGCCGGTGGGGATGTGGAGCGACTCGTTGGGGCCGTGGGCGTTGGAGCCGGGGACGAGGACGCCGGTGATGACGAACTGGGCCTCGGGGAACCGCTCGCCCAGCATGGCCATGAACGGGATGCTGCCGCCGACCCCGACGCTGCCGCAGGTCCGGCCGAAGGCCTCGGTCGACGCCGTGTCGAGGGCGCTGGCCAGCCAGTCGGCGGTCAGCGGCGCGGCCCAGCCCGTCTCGGCCGAGAGGACCGTCAGGCTCACCGCCGCCCCGGCGGGGACGTCGATGGTCAGGGCCTGCTCGAGGGCCCGCGCCGCCCCAGCCGCGTCGACGCCGGGAGGCAGCCGCAGCGACAGGGCCGCCTCGGTGTAGGCCCGCTGGACGTTGCCGGCCTCCTCGGGCGGTGGCGCCCCGCCCAGACCGGTGACCGACAGGCATGCGCCCCACGTGTTGGCCAGCATGAGGGCGACGGGGTCGCCCTCGAGCGGGTCGGTGACCCACGGTGGCTCGTTCCGGGGATCGACCCCGGCGGCGACGGCGGCCTCGGCCTGGGCCCGACGCTCGGCGGGGATCTCGCCCTGCATCTCGGGTAGCCGGATGGCCCCGGTGGCGCTGTCCTCGACCCGGTCGAGGAGGTGGCGGAGCACGCGGAACGAGGAGGGGACGACGCCGCCGGCCATGCCCGAGTGGATCCCCTCGTGGAGGACGTCGACCCGCAGGCGGGCCTGGACGAGCCCCCGCAGCGAGGTGGTGAGCCACAGACGCTGGTCGTCGGGAGACCATGAGTCGAGGCAGACCACGAGCGAGGGCGTGCCGATCCGGTCGGCCAGGTGCTCGACGTAGGCGGGCAGGTCGGGGCTGCCGGACTCCTCGGAGGCCTCGATCAGCACGACGCACCGGGTGTGGGTGCCGCCGGCGGCCCGGAGGGCCTCGATGGCGGTGAGCGAGGCGAAGGCGGCGTAGCCGTCGTCGGCCCCGCCCCGGCCGTAGAGGAGGTCGCCCTCGAGCACCGGCTCGAACGGGGCCAGGCCCTCGCGCCAGCCGTCCAGCGGCGGCTGCTTGTCCAGGTGGCCGTAGAGCAGGACGGTGTCGGCCTGCCGGGCGTCGTCGCTGGCGGGGATCTCGCACAGGATCACCGGGGTGCGGCCCTCGAGCCGGACGACCTCGACGGTCATCCCCTGGATCGAGCGCGCCGCCAGCCAGGCCCGGACCAGCTCGACGGCGCGGTCCATGTGGCCGGCCTCGGCCCAGCTCGGGTCGTACTCCGGGCTGATGTTGGGGATCCGGATGTAGTCCTCCAGCGCCGGGACGATCTCCTCGTCCCAGGTCACGTCGACCAGGGTGGCGGCGAAGGCGGCGTCGTAGGTCACGACGCCACCGCGTCCAACGCCGAGCGCTCGTCGTCGGTGAGCTCGAGACCGGCGGCGGCGATGTTCTCGGCGACGTGGGCGGCGCTCCCGGTGCCGGGGATGGGCAACATCACGGGGGAGTGGCCGAGGAGCCAGGCCAGGGCCACCTGGCCGGCGGTGGCGCCGAGGCGGTCGGCCGCCGCGCCCAGGGCGTCGGGCCGCTCGTCCTCGCCGGCGGCCAGCGGGGCCCAGGGGATGAAGCCGATGCCCTCGGCGGTGCAGACGTCGAGCACGTCCTGCGACGACCGGTCGGTGAGGTTGTAGCGGTTCTGGACCGTGGTGACGGTGGTGATCGCCTGGGCCCGTCGGAGCTGGTCGACGTCGACGTTCGACAGCCCGATGTGGCGGATCTTGCCCGCGGCCTGGAGCTCGGCACAGGCGCCGACCGACTCCTCGTAGGGCACGTCGGGGTCGGGCGTGTGCATCTGGAACAGGGGGATGACGTCGAGCCGCAGCCGCCGCAGGCTGCCCTCGCAGGCCTGCGTGATGTGGCCCGGGTCGCCGTGCGGGATCCACACGCCGGGGCCGGGACGGTCCCAGCCGGCCTTGGTGGCGATGACGACGTCGTCGGGGTACGGCGCGAGGGCCTCGCCGAGGATCTCCTCGCTGACGTCGGGGCCGTAGGAGTCGGCCGTGTCGATCAGCGTCGTGCCCAGCTCGACGGCCCGGCGGACGGTGGCGATGGCGGCGTCCCGGTCGGCCGGTGGGCCCCAGACGCCCTCTCCGGTGATGCGCATGGCGCCGAAGCCGAGACGGTGGACCGGCAGGTCACCGCCGATCAGGAAGGAGCCGGAGCGGGAGGCGTCGGGGGAGTCGGGCATGGTGCCAGTGTGCCCGCAGCCGACGTGCCGTCGCCGGCGACGTGCGAGGCTCCGGCCATGACCGCCACCGACGCCGTCCGCTGGGGGGTCGCCGGTCCCGGCCGGATCGCCGGGGCCGTGGCCCTCGACCTGCCCCTGGTGCCCGGGGCCCGGCTGGTGGCGGTCGGGTCGCGGTCAGTGGCGCGGGCCGAGGCCTTCGCCGCCGAGCACGGGGCGGAGCGGGCCCACGGCAGCTACCGCGCCCTGCTCGACGACCCCGAGGTCGACGTCGTCTACATCGCCACGCCCCACCCGCAGCACCAGGCCATCGCCCTGGCAGCCATCGCCGCCGGCAAGCCCGTGCTGGTCGAGAAGGCCTTCACCGCCACCCTCGCCGGCTCCCGGCAGGTCATCGACGCCGCCCGGACCGCCGGCGTCTTCGCCATGGAGGCGATGTGGACCCGGTTCCTCCCGACGATCGCCCGCGTCCGCGAGCTGATCGCCGACGGCGCCATCGGCGAGGTCCGCTCGATCCAGGCCGACCTCGGGATCGCCGCCCCCCAGGACCCGACGAACCGCTTCTTCGCCCCCGAGCTGGGCGGCGGCGGCCTCCTCGACCTCGGCGTCTACGTCGTCAACCTGGCCCATCTGCTGCTGGGCCCGCCGACCGAGGTGATCGCCCGGGGGACCCTCACCGAGACGGGCGTCGATGCCGAGGCGGCCCTCCTCCTCGTGCACCCGGGTGGGGCCACCTCCACGCTGACGTGCTCGATCCGCAGCCCGTCGGTCGGCCGGGCCCGCATCGACGGCACCGGCGGGAGCATCGAGCTCAAGCCCCGGTTCCACCACCCCCACGGCTTCACCCTGCGCCGGCTGGGCGCCGCGCCCGAGCGGGTCGACCTCCCGCCCGTGGGCATCGGGTACAGCCACGAGTTGGTGGAGGTCACCGATGCCGTGCGGCAGGGCCGGACCGAGAGCGAGATCATGCCCCTGTCGGCGACGCTCGAGGTCATGGCCGTCCTGGAGGAGGCCGGCCGCCAGCTGGGGGTCACGCCCTGGCGGGAGGACGACACGGTCGAGGTCTGAGACGCCGGCTCGTCAGTCGCAGCCGCGGGCCCCGCCGGCAGCCTGGGTCTCGACCGACCGCACGCCGTCGAGCTCCTCGGTGCGCTCTCGCACCTGCGCCTCGACGGCGTCGTCCGGCACCCCGACCCGGTACGAGGTCAGGGTGTCCTCCCGCCCGAGGAGGTCTCTCGTCGTGGGCTGGTCGGCGACGACCTCCTGCA
>DASYLG010000132.1:0-5179 GCA_036009685.1 Iamia sp.
CTGGCGCTCGGCGCCATCGACGCCGACGGGGTCATCGCCGCCACCGGCCTCGACGCCCGGGCCGTGACCACCGCCCTGCACCGCCTGGAGGCGGGCGGGCTGGTCGAGCGGGGTGGCGACGGCACCCTCGTCCTGCTGGTCGCCGCCTTCCGCCTCGCCGCCCGCCAGGCGGCGGCCGACGCCCCGGCCTCCGACGACCCGGGGGCCGGCCACGACGCCGAGACGGCCAAGGTCCTCCGCACGTTCGTGCGCGACGGCCGTCTCACCTCGCTGCCCACGAGCCTGGCCAAGAAGCGGATCCTGCTCGACGTCATCTGCCAGGAGCTCGAGCCCGGTCAGCGGTTCGCCGAGAGGGAGGTCAACCGGCGCCTCCGCCGCTGGCACGACGACGTGGCGTCGCTCCGCCGCTGGCTGGTCGACCTCGGCTACCTCGACCGCGACGCCGGCCAGTACTGGCGCAGCGGAGGCCCGGTGGCCCTGGACGACGACGAGACGAGCTAGCGGTCCTCGAGGCCGAGGCGGTCGGCGTCGCGGCGCTCGGCGTCGGTGATGATCCGGTCACGGGCCAGGGCGACGGCGGCCACGGCGGCGGCCAGGAGCACCAGCCGTCGCACCCGGCGCACGACGGGCCTCGACAGTGAGGTCGGGTCGAGCATGGGTCCGAAACTAGCGGTGTGGTGCCCGGAGCGGGATTCGAACCCGCATGCCCTTGCGGGCAGTGGATTTTGAGTCCACCGCGTCAGCCAGTTGCGCCATCCGGGCGAGCCGGGGGAGGTTAGCCCTGGCCCACGGCAGGGTCGGTTCTGATCACCGGACGTCGCGCCCGCACGACCGTGGCTGATCAGAACGGACTGGAACCGTTCTGATCTCCGGAGGTCGCACCCACACGACCGTGGCTGATCAGAACGGACCGGAACCGTTCTGATCTCGGGACGTCGCGCGGGCGCAACACGGCGTGATCAGCCGTGTTGGCCGGGGCCCTGGTCGACGTGGTCGGCGGCGAAGGCCTCCAGGGCGGTGACGTCGACCGCCTCGCAGACCTGCTTGGTGACCCAGGCGGTGGCGATCACGGCGGCGTCGTCGGGGAGGGCGTCGGCGGGGGCGACGATCACGCCGTCGCCGGCCAGGGCCTCGACCTCGGTCCGCTCGGCGTCGTCCAGCCCCGTGTGCTGGATCAGCACCGCGCCCTCCTCCAGCAGCCCCACCTGGACCGGCGGGGCGATGGGGGTGTCGCGGACGTCCTCGGTGGAGGGGGACGGCAGGTGCGGGCCCGACGTCGGCGGGTCGGTCCGGTACTCGGGATCGTCGGCGCCGGGCAGGACGTGGACGGACCGGCCGTCGAGCGGCTCGCGCCGCACCGGCCCGCACGCCCCCGTGCCGCCCCCGTCACCACCGTCGCCGCAGCCGGCCAGCACCGCCCCCAGGGTGATCAGGGCCACGATCGATCGTCGCCCCCTCACGTCACCTCGGGCTGGGGCGCCGGCGCTCCGACGTCGGGTCCGAGCGGCGCGGCGCCGGCGGCCGCGGCGCGCTGCGCCATCTGGCGGGCCCGGGTCACCACGGCCACCGCGCCGATGGTGATGGCGCCGCCGATCACCACCCGCAGGGTGATGCTCTCGTCGAGCACCACGGCCCCCACGGCGAGGGCGACCACCGGGATGATGTAGGTGCACAGCGAGGCGACCGTCGGCCCCAGGTCGGCGATGATCCGGAAGCTGAGGATGTAGGCGACCCCCGTGCCGATCGACCCCAGGACCAGCATCGACCCGATCTGGCGGGGCCCGGGCATGGTGCCGTCGGTGACCGTGGTGGCCAGGGCGAAGGGCGCCAGCAGGACCGTGGCCCCGACGACCTGGCCGGTGGCGGCCACCACGGGCGGGATGTCCATGAGCGAGCGGGCCGCGATGCAGAACGTCAGCCCGTAGAAGAACCCGGCGGCGACGGGGGCCAGCACGGCGAGCGCCTGGGTCCCGCCGAGGTCGTCACCCCCGACGCCGGCGACCACGGCCACCCCGACGAGGCCGATCAGCAGCCCGGCGATGACCCGAGGGCGGGCCCGCTCGCCGAGGAGGGGGACCGCCAGCCCGGCCGTGAACAGGGGGGTGCTGGCGTTGAGGACGGCCGTCAGGCCGGAGTCCACGTGCTGCTCGCCCCACGCCAGCATGGTGAAGGGGATGGCCGAGCCCACCGCCCCGATCAGCAGGAAGGTCAGCAGCGAGCGCCGGTCGGTGGGGAAAGGGATCGACTTCACGCGGAGCACCGTGATGAGCACGACGGCGCCCAGGAAGGTCCGTCCCCCGGCTACGGCGGTGGGCGTGAGGTCCTGCCCGGCCACCTGGATGAAGAGGAACGACCACCCCCAGATGAAGCTGAGGGCGAAGAGGCGCGGCACCCGTGCATCCTGGCGGCCAGAGCCGACGACGGCCACACGCGTATGCTCCGCACCCATGGCCCGGGTCCTCGTCGAGCGTCGTCTGCGTGACGTCGGCGCGCGCCTGAAGCGGCTGCGGGAGGAGCTGGTCGTCACCGACGAGCAGCTGATCCAGCTGGCCGACGAGGCGGACGACGCCCGCATCCGCTCGCTCGTCTCGGAGACGCCGAGCTCGACCCGGGAGCACTCCGAGGCCGCCGGTCACGCCGATGCCATGCGCCGCCACCGCAAGGCCGTCGCCGAGGAGATCACCCGGCTGGAGAAGACCCAGGACGAGCTGCTCGACCGCTTCCAGGCCGGCCGGGCGTAGGGGTGGCATCGACGACGGGCCGGGCCTGGCATCCTGGGGCCGCCATGACCGACGACCAGGGGAGCCAATGGTGACGACCCGAGTTGTGATCGCCGAGGACGAGGCCATCATCCGCCTCGACCTGGCCGAGACGCTCCAGGAGGAGGGCTACGAGGTCGTGGCCGAGACCGGGCGCGGCGACGAGGCCGTGCGCCTGGTGCGCGAGCACCAACCCGACATCGCCATCCTCGACATCAAGATGCCCGGGCTCGACGGCCTGTCGGCGGCCCGGGAGATCGCCGGCGAGCGTCTGGCCGCGGTGCTGATCCTCACCGCCTTCAGCCAGCGCGACCTGATCGAGCGGGCCCGCGACGCCGGCGCCCTCGGGTACCTGGTCAAGCCGTTCCAGAAGGCCGAGCTGCTGCCCGCCATCGAGGTGGCGCTGGGCCGGTTCAAGGAGATGAAGGCCCTCCACGACCAGGCCACCTCGCTGGAGGAGCAGCTCGAGAGCCGCAAGCTGGTCGACCGGGCCAAGGGCAAGCTGATGGACGACCACGGCATGACCGAGGGCGCCGCCTTCTCCTTCATCCAGAAGACCGCCATGCGCGAGCGGCGCACCATGCGGCACGTGGCCGACGAGATCCTCTCCGGCGGTCTCGTCCCCCCCACCTAGCCGCAACCCGGGGGTGAGGACCACGTGGTGCCAGGCACCTCGTGGTCCCGTTATGGCGAGGGGTGAGCCTCGCCAAGAGGTCGCATGCCCTGTCTAGGGTGGCGGCCACATGGCCTTGATGCTCATCGACGGGAACTCGCTGACGTACCGCGCGTTCCACGCCCTCCCTCCCGACCTCACCACCGCCTCGGGGCAGGTCACCAACGCCGTGTTCGGCTTCACGTCGATGCTGGTGAACCTGCTGAAGGACCACCAGCCCGACGGCGTGGCCGTGGCCTTCGACCGGCCCGAGCCGACCTTCCGGCACGAGGCCAACCCCGACTACAAGGGCAACCGCTCCAAGGCGCCCGACATCCTCCGCCAGCAGATGCCCCTAGTCCGCCAGGTCATCGAGTCGCTGGCCATCCCCTCGCTGGAGCAGGTGGGCATCGAGGCCGACGACATCATCGCCACCCTCGCCACCCGGTGCCGCGACGCCGGCCGCGACGTCCTGATCGTCACCGGTGACCGCGACGCCTACCAGCTGGTCGAGGACCCCCACATCCGGGTCATCTACAACAAGCGGGGCGTCTCGGACTACGCCAACTACGACGAGAAGGGCATCGAGGAGCGCACCGGCGTCCGGCCCGACCTCTACGTCCTCTACGCCGCCATGCGGGGCGATCCGTCGGACAACCTGCCGGGCGTGCCCGGGGTGGGGGAGAAGACGGCGGCCAAGCTGATCAACGCCTACGGCACGCTCGACGAGCTCTTCGCCCACGTCGACGACCAGACCCCGAAGCTGCGCGAGAACCTGGCCGCCAACGAGGCCCAGGTGCGCTCGAACGCCGAGCTGATGGTCCTGCGCCGCGACTGCGACCTCGACCTCGACATCGAGCAGCTCAAGATGGGCGAGCCCGACGTCGACGAGGTCCGGCGTCTGTTCGACTTCCTCGAGTTCCGGACCCTGTGGGACCGGCTGGTCGACGCGCTGGGCACCGACCTGGGCTCGCTCGGGGCCGAGACGTCGGTGCTCGAGGCCGAGGTCGTCGAGCCGGCGTCGGTCGACGAGGCGCTGGCCCGGCTCGGTGCCGTGGCCGGCACCGGGCAGGGCGCGTCGATCGGGGTGGCGGCCGCCTTCGAGGGCGCCCCCCGGTGGGACTCCGACGTCACCGGGCTGGCGCTCGTGCTCGATGCCGACGCCGGCGAGGTCCTCTGGCTGTCGGCGTCGGTGCTGGCCGACGCCGAGGTCCGGGCCGCGCTGGCCGACGTGTTCACCGGGCCGCACGCCCGGCCGGTGGTGACCCACGACGCCAAGCCGTTGCTGCGCTGGCTGGCCCGCACCGACCCGGGCGGCCTGCCGGCGTCGGAGGTGGCGACCCTCGCCCTCGACACCGCCCTCGCCGCCTACCTGATCGACCCGGCCGAGGGGCGCTACGACCTGGCCCCCCTGCTGGCCAAGTACGCCCACGCCGAGCTGGCCAGCGACGGCGACGCCCCACCCGAGGGCCAGCTCGACTTCATCGCCCCCGAGGACGACCTCAGCGCCCGGGCCATGCGGGTGGCCTGCCGCACCGCCCTCGGCGTGGCCCACCTGGCCGAGCCGCTCTTCGCCTCGCTCGACGCCCAGGGTCTCCGCCCGCTGCACGACGAGATCGAGGCCCCGATCGTGGCCGTGCTGGCCGCCATGGAGACCGTCGGGGTCGGCGTCGACCGCGAGCTGCTCACCGAGATCAGCCAGAAGATGCACGACGAGGTCCAGACCCTGCAGCAGCAGATCTGGGACATCGCCGGTTTCGAGTTCAAC
>DASYLG010000133.1:0-6287 GCA_036009685.1 Iamia sp.
CGCAGGAGGTCGACGACGTCCTGGCCGGCGACACCTACGCCAAGGAGGTGCTCACCGACATCGCCGCCGCCCACCAGATGGACGTCACCGGCGTGCCCTTCTTCCTGGTCGACGGTCGCCTGGCGCTCAGTGGCGCCCAGCCGCCCGAGCTCCTGGGCAAGGTCCTCCAGCGGGCCTGGGACGAGTCGCACCCCACCATCGAGCGCGTCGACGGCGCCGCCGACGGCGAGTGCGGCCCCGACGGCTGCGCGCTCTAGGCCGACCCCGGGCAGACTGGCCGGGTGCCGACCGCCGCCTTCCTGTTCGCCCGGACGGTCGGCTTCGGCGAGGCCGTCGTCCTCGCCGTGATCATCGGTGCGGTGGTGATGATCAGCCTGGTCGCCCTGCGCAACCGCACCGGCGGGGATGGCTGACGGGCGCGAGCCCCGGACCCCGGCGGTCCTGCGGGCCTGGCGTTGGATCTGGGAGCCGTCGGAGCGCAAGCTCCACGTCGACTCGTGCCCGCGCTGCGGGGCCACCGTCGTCGTGCCGCCGGGCCGCCCCGAACGGGCAATGGACCGGGTGAGGCTGGCCCCACCGCCCGACGAGGGCCAGCTCCTGGCGGCCTGCGCCGACCACGGCTGGGCCCCCTACAACGAGCGCAGCCTCCGTCTGCGGCGCCGGCGCGACGACTGATCAGGCGGCGGCGACGTCGTCGGGGTGGTCCGGCAGGCCGAGGTGGGGGAACAGGCTGTGGTCCATGTCGACGAAGTAGGTGATGTTGGCGATCTTGCCGTCGACGATCTCGAGCAGGTGGACCGCCCACGGCTCGTGGCGGCCGTCGGGGCCGCTGGGCCGGTACTGGGCGAAGCCCTGGGTGCCGTTGAGGGCGATGGGCAACAGGCGCGAGCCCTCGCACTCCTTGCCGGGGCCCAGGTTCCACGCCTTCCACTGCTCCGGCCCCTGCAGCCAGAGCGGCCAGGGCGGCATCGAGTGGGTGGCGTCGTCGTGGAGAAGCGCCACCAGGCGGTCGAGGTCGAAGCCCTCGAAGGCCTCCACGTACTGGGCCAGCAGCACCTTGTCGCCCTCGTCGTCGACGGCGACCGGGGCGGCCCGGCCGTCGGCGTCGAGGGTGGCCCGGGCCCGCTGGAGGGCGCTGTTGACCCCGGCGACGGTGGTGTCGAGCAGGACGGCGACGTCGGCGGCCGGCCAGCGCAGCACCTCGCGCAGGATCAGCACGGCGCGCTGCTTGGGCGGGAGCTCCTGGAGGGCGGCGACGAACGCCAGCCGGATCGACTCCGACTGGACGGCCTGCTCGGCCGGGTCGAGGTCGGCGGGCATCACGCGGCCGGTGGCGACCGGCTCCAGCCAGGTCTCGCCGGAGAGGGGGGCGCCGAGGTGGACGTCCGCGGTCGACACGGGACCGAGGTCCATCGGCAGGGCCCGGCGCTGCTTGCCCCGCAGCATGTCGAGGCAGACGTTGTGGGTGATCCGGTACAGCCAGGTGCGCAGCGACGAGCGGCCGTCGAAGCGGTCGAGCGCCCGCCACGCCCGCACCATGGCGTTCTGCACGGCGTCCTCGGCGTCGAACGACGAGCCCAGCATCCGGTAGCAGTAGCCCGTGAGCTCCCGGCGGTAGCCGTCGAGCTGGGACTCCAGCTCGGCCCGACGGGCCTCGGCGGCGGTGCCGGCGGGCGGCTCGACGGTGGCGGTCATCGGGGCCGGGCCTCGGTGCGCATGGCGCCACGGTACCGCCCCGTCCGGGCGGTGACGTCGGGGGGACGTGGGCAGGTCGGTGGTGCGCATGGGTGACCTCGCTGTCGGCGGCGCGTCGCAGGGGGTGGACGATCGGCGACCGCCGGACTCATCGGTGGAGGTCGGCTCGCGGGTCAGAGCCACCGGCCCGCGCGGCCAGGGCAGTGGGTGGGGGGCCGTGGGCCAGGTGATCGAGGATGCGGGCCGCGGCCTCGTCGGCGGCGAGCACCGAGGTGTCGATCTCCAGGTCGTAGCGCCCGGGCCGGTGGACCTCGTCCTGCCAGCGACGGACGGCGGGGGTGGGTGCGGTGTCGGGACCGAGGGCCTCGTAGCCGGCGCCGCTCGCCCGACGGCGCCGCACCACCTCGTCGAGGGGGCAGCGCACGCCGACGACCCACGCCGGCAGCCCGGCGAGACGATCGGCCACGATGGCCCAGGTGCCGAGGGGCCGGGAGTGGCCCTCGTGGTGGCCCACGTCGACCACGACCGCACGACCCTCGCGGCTGCGCCCCGCGACCTCGTCGTACAGGGCGGCGACCAGCCCGGGCAGGGCGGCCTCGACGTCGGGTCGCTCCCCGCCGGGGCGCAGCCCGAGACCGGGCTGGAGGATGGCGGGCGTGGCCGCCCGCGACGTCTCGACCCCGAGGCTCGTCCACTCCCGCCCGTCGGCGGCGTCGAGGGCCCGGGCGACGGTGGACTTCCCCGAGCGGGGGGCGCCGTTGAGGATGACGACCGGCCCCGGCGCCGCCGTCACCCGTCGCCGACCTGCCCGTCGGTCATCTCCCGCAGGACGTCCAGGTGGCCGAGGTGGCGGGCCGTCTCGTCGATCATGTGGACCATCGTGTGGCGCAGGGTCACGGGGCCGAGGAGCTCGTTGGGGATGGCGCCGACGCTGTCGAGCGAGAGATCGGCGGCGATGGCCCGGGACGCGGCGCAGGCCGCGTGGTCGGCGGCGACGGCGGTCTCGACGGACAGGTCCGGGTCGGGGACGAACGAGCCCTCGATGTCGGACCGCTCGGACACGCCGGCCAGGTGGTGGCGGAACCAGCGGCCCTCGACGTAGGTGAGGTGGGTGACGAGGCCCAGCCCGGTGAGACCGCTGGGCGTGGCCACGCGGGTGGCGCCGTCCCGATCCAGACCGAGGGCCTTCTGGCCCACCACCGCCCGGTCCCAGCCCAGGAACCCCTCGAGGATCCCCCGTTCGTCGCTCGGGATCTCGAGGGCGGCCACGGCCGCAGGGTACGGCGAGGCGTTGCCGGTCGCCCCTCGATTCGCCAGGCTCGACGGCATGAGCCCCACGATCGCCACCACCACCGACGTCGACCGCGACGCCCTGCTCGACTTCGTCCGCCCCCGGCACCGCATGGTGCTGGTCACCGAGCGGGCCGACGGCCGGCCCCAGCTCTCGCCGGTGACCGCGGGGGTCGACGGCGAGGGCCGCATCGTCATCTCGACCTACCCCGAGCGGGCCAAGACGGCCAACCTGCGCACGCGGCCCCGGGCCACCGTCATGGTCCTGTCCGACGAGTGGAACGGTCCGTGGGTCCAGGTCGACGGGGCGGCCGAGGTCATCGACCGGCCCGACGCCCTCGAGCCGCTCGTCGACTACTACCGGTCGATCTCGGGCGAGCACCCCGACTGGGACGAGTACCGCGAGGCCATGACCCGTCAGGGCAAGTCGCTCATCCGGATCACCCCCGAGCGCTGGGGCCCCGTCGCCACCGGCGGCTTCCCCGCCCGCTTGGCCGACTGACGTCGCGCCCTCGTCGTCAGCGGGGCGACGGACGGCCGGAGCGGACGAGGAGGTCGGCCCAGGGGTCGTCGGTGGCGGGCTCGGCGACGGCGCCGGGCCATCCGGCGGTGGCGGCGAGCAGCCGGGCGCAGACGGCGGCCGGCGGCTCGAAGGGCACGTCCAGGCCGGTGCTGACGTCGTGGGCGTGGAGGGCCAGCTCGAGCCCACCCCGGGGGGCGAAGGGCGCCGGCCCGCTGACCACCGGCGTGCCGCGGCCGGAGAACAGCGTGGCCCGGGCCTCGGGCGGCGCGGCGCGGATGACGGCCGCCAGCATCCCGACCACGGCCCGGAGCCCGTCGACCATGGCGGCCGGGCCGGCGTCGGGCAGGGCCCGCAGCAGGTCGAAGGCCGGGTATCCGTCCTGCTTCCGGGAGGCCAGGTTCAGGGCGTAGGAGA
This sequence comes from Iamia sp., assembly GCA_036009685.1. Lineage (GTDB taxonomy): Bacteria > Actinomycetota > Acidimicrobiia > Acidimicrobiales > Iamiaceae > Iamia. The sequence continues at coordinate 3,923 of DASYLG010000133.1, forward strand.
ACACGCAGTCGATGGTGTGGTCGGCGGTGGCCAGACAGGTCCACTCCAGCGTCCCGGCCGGCACCGACCAGTCCCGGTCGACGGCCGACCCCCACGCCGTCAGCGCCAGCTCACCCACGACCTCCAGGTCCTCGATCGTGAAGGCCACGTCGTCACCCATCGCCCGATCCTGCCGCAATCGGCGTGCTCGGAGGGCCGAAGCCGGCCACGCTGCTTGGATGACCACGATCACCGACGCCATGCGGGCCGACCTCGTCGGGGCGCTCAAGGCCGGCGACCGGGCGCGGGCCTCGGCCCTGCGGATCGGCCTGGCCGCGGTGGCCAACGCCGAGGCCGTCGACGCCGCCGGTCCGACGGTGGCCGCCGGTCTCCGGGGCGACGTGGCCCGCCGGGACCTCGGCCCTGCCGAGGTCACGGCCGTGCTCGCCGCCGAGCGGGACGACCTCCGGGACCAGGCCGCCGCCCTCCGAGCCCGGGGCCGCCCCGAGGCCGACGGCCTCGACGATCGGGCCGCCGTCCTGGCCGCCTACCTGCCCACCGAGCTCCCCACCGATGAGCGCGAGGCCGATGGGGCGTCACACTGACGATGCCCACCCTCGAGGAGAGCTCATGACTGCCGAGTCCGACCGGTTCCGGCGGATCGCCGCCGCCTTCACCCGCGTGGTCGAGGCCGTGCCCGACGACGCCTGGGACGCCCCGGCCCCACCCGAGGGCTGGCGGGCCCGCGACGTCGTCGGCCACCTGACCGAGTGGTTCCCGGCGCTGTTCCTCGACAGCTGGGGCGTGCCGCGCCCGGAGCTGCCGTCGATCGAGGACGATCCCGCCGGAGCCTGGGCGGGGCTGCGCGACGCCGTCCAGGCTGCCCTCGACGACCCGGCCGTCGCCGATCAGGAGCGGGACATCCGGCCCGGCACGATGACCTTCGCCGCCGCCGTCGACCAGCTCGGCACGAACGACGTGTTCATGCACCAGTGGGACCTGGCCCGGGCCACCGGCGGCGACGAGCGTCTCGATCCCGACGAGGTCCACACCCTCCTCGTCGGCATCGAGCCCATGGACGAGATCCTCCGCCAGAGCGGCCAGTACGGCCCCCGCGTCGAGGTCCCCGACGACGCCGACGACCAGACCAAGCTCATCGCCTTCATCGGCCGCCAGCCCTAGGCCATCAGCGTGTCCTGCGATTCGTCGATGGGCCCGAAACTGCGACCGTGAGCGGGCTCTTCGCCCGCTGAGGGTCGCAGTTTGCAGGTCGTTCCCGGAGGCGCGCCTCGCGGACGGTCATGGACCCTCCCCGGTGGATCGGGCAGAGTCTGTCAGAGCACGACCGTCCGCCCTCAGTGGTGGAGGGCGAGGGTGGCCTCGACCTCGACGGCGATGCCGGCGGGGAGGGAGGAGACGCCGATGGCGAGGCGGGCGTGCTCGCCCCGCTCGCCGAACACCTGGGTGAAGACCGCCGAGGCGCCATCGATGACGGCGGCGTGGTCGGTGAAGTCCGGGGTGGCGTGGACGACGCCGAGGACGCGCAGGAAGCGGTCGACCCGGGCGAGGGTCCCCAGCTCGGCCTGGACCGTGGCCAGCAGGCTCAGCGCCGCCAGCCGGGCGGCCTCGACCCCGTCGGCCACGGTGAGGTCGTCACCCAGACGGCCGATGACCAGCGTGCCGTCGGCCCCCAGGGGGATGTGCCCGCTGGTGTGGAGGACGCCGTCGTGGACCATCGCGCTGCGGTAGCGCCCGGCCGGCGGGAAGACGGCGGGCAGGTCGAGATCGGTGAGGTCGGGGAACGATGGCATGCCCCAGCCGACCATCCCCGGCGCCCCGCCGCCATGACCTCCGAGGTAGCGCCCGGTCCCGGCCTGCCCCGTTCTGATCTCTGTTGGTCGCATCGGTGGAACCCGGGGAGATCAGAACCGGACCCACCCCGTTCTGATCTCCGGTGGTCGCACCGGCGGAACCCGGGGAGATCAGAACGGACCGGACCCGAGCGCCGGCCCCACGGCGGGTCACACTGGTGGCGTGGGGGTGCCCGATCTGCTGGCGGCGGCCATCGCCGAGAACGCCCTCTGGTGCGATCACGTCGGTCGGGCGATCGGGGCTCGCACCGCCGTCGACGCCCGCCGGTGGTGGTCCGACACCCGCATGCCGGCCCTCCACCCCGACGCCGTGAGCCTGGTGCCGGGCGTGACGGCGGGCGACCTGCTGACCGGTGTCGACGTCGGGCCTGGCTGCTCGGTCAAGGACAGCCACGCCGACGTCGACCTGGCGCCGGCCGGGTTCTCGGTCGTCCTGACCGGACGGTGGTGGCATCGTCCACCCGGTCCGGCCGCGGCGTCGGCCCTGACGCCCGCCGTCGTGGCCCTCGGCGACG
>DASYLG010000134.1:0-2368 GCA_036009685.1 Iamia sp.
GGCACCGTGAAGTCGGACATCCACCGCGGCCTGGCGGCCCTCGCCCGGCAGGTCGAGCGATGAGCCCCGACCCCCCCGACCCCTCCGAGGAGGACGCCGTGTCACCCGACGATGCCCTCACCCCGGGCCATGAGGCCGTGGCCGCCGACCTCCGGCACACGCTCCGCGCCGTCGCCACCGCGACCCCCTCGGTCGATCGGCGGGCCCAGCTGCTCGAGGCCCTCGATCGACGGGGACCACGGCGCGCCGACCGCGGACGTCGGTGGCTCCTGGCCGCGGTGGCCGGCGTGGTCGTCGGCGTGCTGGCTGCCGCCGTGGTCGCCCAGCGCGCCGGCGACGAGACCGAGCGGACGGGCCCGCCCTCCACCGACGGCCAGGATCCGGCTGAGTCGGTGCTGATCCGCGGCCCCGTCATGGTCGGTGACGCCATCGGCGGCAACCTGGTGCCGTTCGTGCGCCACCAGGGTGAGCGGGCCGCCGTCTGGATCTTCGATGCCGCGTCGGGCCGGGTCGAGGAGCTGCCACCGCCGACGGACGGGTGGCTGCTCGACCCCTCGTCGGCGTCGTCGTCCGACTGGGTCGTGATCTCGGCGGCCGCCTGTCCGGGGCGACCGGTGGACGACGACACCGGCTTCGCGTGCGCCACCGATGTTCCCGATGCGATCTTCGCCTACGACGTCCGCGGCGAGCGGTGGTCCCGCGTCGACGTCCCCCGCCGGCCCGAGGCGGGGATCGGGCAGGTGGTGTCCATCGCCGGGGACGTGGCCACCATCTCCCACCGGCGGTCCTACGCCGACAGCAGCCTGGCCTTCTCGACCGTGGACCTCGGGGCCGACACGCCGACGCTGACGCCGAGGGGCGACGTGGCCGCCTCCCACTGCACGAGCTTCCAGCGGCCGGCGATCACCTTCACCCGCTCGAACCCCGTCGTGGCGCACATCGAGGCGACCGACGACACCGAGGCGCGCACCGTCGAGCTGCCCGGCGAGACGGTGCCGCCCTGCCACTCGGCCCGCGACCTGCTGCTGGAGTACCAGGAGGGCTCGGCGTCGTACTCGGTCTACCGACTCGACGATGGGCCGACCGAGGTGGCGTCGGGCAACGGCCTCGTCGTGAGCCTGGTGGCGGGGCCGGACTGGTTCGCCGTCACCGACGACCACGCCACGGTCGTGCGCGACCGGGACGGCAAGGTGATCCGGGAGATCCCCAACGAGCTGGCAGGGGTCCCGGTGGCCACCGACGCGGGGCTGGTGTTCTACGGATCGGGCAGCGTCATCAACGTGAGGGTCGAGCCGGTGCGATGATGCTCGTCGTGGTCGACGGGGAGGATCGAGCGCAGACGCCGGGCCGCAGGGCCATGGCCGTCGCCGTGGTGGCGATCGTGCTCCTGGTCGTCTCCGCCATCGGTTGCGGGGGCGACGACGACGGACAGGAGCCGGCGACGACCACCCAGGGCCAGACCACCTCGACCACCGAGGACACGGTTGCCGATGCGCCCGATGCGCCCGAGCCGCCCGCCGAGGCCGTCGTCGTCGGGCACCGGGGCGCCTCGGGCTACGCCCCGGAGCACACCTTCGCGTCCTACGACCTCGCCCTCGAGCAGGGCGCGGACTACATCGAACAGGACCTCCAGCTGACCTCCGACGGCGTGCTGGTGGTGCTCCACGACGACACCCTCGATCGGACCGCACGGGGCCCGGCCGAGTCGTGCACCGGCCCGGTCGCCGAGAAGACCCTCGCCCAGCTCCAGGAGTGCGAGGTCGGCTCCTGGTTCAACGAGGCCAACCCCCATCTCGCCGACCCTGCCTTCGCCGAGCTGCGGATCCCCACGATGGAGGCGGTCCTGGATCGCTACGGCACCGAGGTGAGCTACTACATCGAGACCAAGGCCGACGACGCCCGGACCGGCATGGAGGAGGCGCTCCTCGACCTCCTCGACGACGCCGGCCTGGGGTCTCCGGAGGAGGGCTCGCGCCAGGTGCTGATCCAGTCGTTCAGCCCCGAGAGCCTCCGGCTCGTGCACTCCCTGCGCCCGGAGCTCCCGCTGGTGCTGCTGATCGTGGTCAGTGGGACCCCGATCCAGCGGGCCACCATCGAGGACGCGGCCGAGTACGCCACGGGCATCGGCCCCTCCTCCGTCAACGTCGACGCCGCGCTGGTCGCGGCCGCCCACGAGCGCTGCCTCGACGTCCACCCCTACACCGTCGACGATCCGGCCGAGATGGCGACCCTCCTCGACGCCGGCGTCGACGGCATGTTCACCAACACGCCCGACGTCCTCGTCGACCAGCGCGAGGGGCGTCCGCCTCCCCCCGTGCACTGCGCGCCGCCCGCCTCCTGAGAGGGCCGCTCAGCCGGCGGCCGGGGT
>DASYLG010000135.1:0-2862 GCA_036009685.1 Iamia sp.
TCGAGGTCGAGCAGCGTGACGCCCTCGAGGTCGGCGACGCCCGGGTCGACGTCACGGGGCACGGCCACGTCGACCACCAGGAGCGGGTCGGAGTCGCGCCGTTCGAGGGCCGTCTCCAGCTCGGTGTGGTCGATGATCACCGAGGTGGCGCCGGTGGAGGTGAGCAGGACGTCGCACTCGGCGAGGGCCGAGTCGAGCTGCGACAGGGGGACGACCTCGCCGTCGATGTCGGCGGCCAGGGCGGCGGCCTTCTCGGCGGTGCGGTTGGCGACCAGGACCCGCGCTGCCCCGGCCCCCTTGAGGGCGGTGGCCATCGACCGGCCGATGGTGCCGGCGCCGATGACGAGCACGGTGCGCCCGGCGACCGTGCCCAGCCGCTCGGCCGCCATCTCGACGGCGGCGTGCGACACCGAGGCGGTGCCGGTGGCGATGCCGGTGTCGGTGCGGGCCCGCTTGCCGGTCTCGACGGCGTGGCGGAAGAGGAGGTTGAGGCTGGGGCCGACGGTGCCCTCGTCGACGCCGACGGCCCAGGCGGCGCGCACCTGGCCGTGGACCTCGGTGTCGCCCAGGACGTCGGAGTCGATCCCGGCGACGACCCGGAACAGGTGACGCACGGCCTCGTCGTCGTAGTGGACGTAGAGGTGGTCGGTGAAGTCCTCGGGGGCGACGTGGGCCAGCTCGGCCAGGACGTCGCGCACCTCCTGGTAGGCGGCGTGGAAGCGCTCGGCCACGATGTACGCCTCGGTGCGGTTGCACGTCGAGACGAGGACGGCCTCCGACACGTGGTCGCAGGACGCCAGGGCGCCCAGCACCTTCGGCGCCCGGGTGCCGTCGAACGTGAACCGCTCGAACAGGTCGAGAGGCATCGTCCGGTGGTTCAGGCCGATGACGACGACAGACACGTCTTCAGCAACTCCTTCGCTGCGTGGATCCTTCCAGCGCGGATCTCGTCCAGCATCCCCGACTCCAGCGCTCCTCGCCAATCAAGGCCCTCGGTCGTGCGACCCTCGGCCCGGATGCGGTCGCGCTCCTCGGCCAGGAGGTCGAGCAGGACCTCGTGCTCGGGACCCAGCTGGTCGCCGATCTGCTCCCGCAGCCAGGCGGCGAAGGCCGGGCTGCGGCCCTCGGTCGAGATGGTGACGAGCAGGCTCCCCCGCCGCACCCGGGACGGGAGCACGGCCGAGCAGCGGGCCGGGTCGTCGGCGGCGTTGACCCAGACGCCGGCGGCCTCGCCGTCGTCGTAGACGGCCTGGTTGACCGCTCGAACGTCGGTGGCGGTGACGACGAACCGGTAGTCGGCGGCCTCGCCGGCGCGGTACGGACGGACCTCACAGCGCAGCCGCTCGTCGGCCCGCAGCGCGGGGTCGATGCGCGGGGCCACGACGGTGACGTCGGCCCCGCAGCGCACCAGCTCGGCGATCTTCTGGGCCGCCACCGTGCCGCCGCCCACGACGAGGACGGGCTGGCCCCGCAGGACGAGCCCGACGGGGTAGAGCGGACCGGTGCCCGAGACGGGGACGGCGTCGTCGGCCACGGCGCGGCCCGGATCAGCCGGTGGCGCCGGCGGCCGGAGCCGGGGGCAGGCCGGTCACGCGGGCCTTGGCGGTGTCGTCGCCGACCGGACCGCCGTCGCGGCGCTGCTGGTAGAAGCTGAGGATCTGGAGCTCGACGGCCAGGTCGACCTTCCGCAGCGACACGCCGTCGGGCACCGAGATCACGGCCGGGGCGAAGTTGAGGATCGAGGTCACGCCCGCGTGGGAGAGCAGGTCGGCCACCGACTGGGCGGCGTGGGCCGGGGTGGCGATGATGCCGATGACGCTGCCCAGGCCGGCCACCAGGTCCGGGAGGTCGTCCAGGCCCTGGACCCGCACGCCGTGGACGATGTCGCCCACCTTGGTGGGGTCGGCGTCGACCAGCGCGGCGATGGGGAAGCCCCGGTCGCGGAACCCGCCGTAGTTGGCGAGGGCCTGCCCCAGGTTGCCGACGCCCACGATGATGACCGGCCAGTCGTGGGTCAGGCCCAGCTCGCGGCTCATCTGGAAGGTGAGGTACTCGACGTCGTAGCCGACGCCGCGGGTGCCGTAGGACCCGAGGTACGACAGGTCCTTGCGGACCTTGGCGGCGTTGACGCCGGCCAGCTCGGCCAGCCGCTCGGAGGAGATCGTGGTGGCCTTGGCCTCCGACTCCTCCGCCAGCGCCCGCAGGTACACCGGGAGGCGGGCCACGGTGGCCTCCGGGATGCGACGGGGCTCGGTCACGCCCCGAACCTAGCCGCCTACGTGCACACGTTCACAAGCAGCCTGCGGTGACTGTCGTCTCCCAGACGGGCCACCCGACGCCCACGAGGTGCCAGGCACCACGTCGGACCAGAAGGAGTGGCGATCACCCGGTGCCGACGCCCACGTGGTGCCTGGCACCTCGTGGGACCTGGTCGCGGATCAGGCCGAGGTGGTCTCGCGCAGCTCGCGACGGAGGACCTTGCCGGCCAGGCCGTGGGGCAGCTCGTCGACGAACATCACCTTCTCCGGGCACTTGTACCGGGGCAGGTGCAAGGCGGCGAAGGCGTTGACGTCGTCCTCCTCGATGTGGCGCCCGTCGGCCACCACCACGAAGGCCTTGACCGCCTCGCCCGAGTACGGGTGGGGCACGCCGACGACGGCGCAGTCCTCGATGGCCGGGTGCTCGAGCAGCACCTCCTCGACCTCGGCCGGGAAGACGTTGAACCCGCTGACGATGATGAGGTCCTTGGCCCGGTCGACCAGGAACAGGTAGCCCTCGTCGTCGACCACGCCGACGTCACCGGTGCGGAGCCAGCCGTCCTCGGTCACGACCGAGCAGGTGCCCTCCTCGTCGCCCCAGTAG
>DASYLG010000136.1:0-1771 GCA_036009685.1 Iamia sp.
CGATACGTCCCGAGAACCTGCACAGGGCGTCTTGCGACAGTCAGCGAAGGGTGAAGCCGAGCTCGAGGTGCTGGACGGCGGTGACGAAGATGTTGTCCTCCAACCGGGGCCCGCCGGTCACCCGGAGATCGGTGACACGCCGGCTGAGACGCTCGAAGAGGATGCGCAGCTCGACCCGGGCGAGGTTGGCGCCGAGGCAGAAGTGGGTGCCGCGGCCAAAGGCGACGTGGGGGTTCGGGTCGCGGGTGATGTCGAAGTCGTCGGGGCGGGCGAAGACGGCCTCGTCCCGGTTGGCGCTGGGGTAGAGGAGGGCCACCCGGTCGCCGGCTTGCACCGGCTGATCGCCGATGCGGTCGTCCCGGGTGACGGTCCGGAAGAAGTTGTTGAGCGGGGTGACCCACCGGATCAGCTCCTCGACGGCACCCGGCACGAGCGTGGGGTCGGCGGCCATGGCCTCCCACTGGTCGGGGTGCTCGGCGAAGGCGACGAGGCCACGGCTGATCACCGTCCGGGTGGTCTCGGCGCCACCCGAGATGACCAGGCCGGTCTCGTTGATGAGCTTGGTGTCGCTCATGGGGCAGCCCCGCGCCTCGCCCTGGACCCAGTCCGAGACCAGGTCGTCGGCCGGCTCGGCCCGCCGGGCCTCGGCCGTCGCGCCCAGCACCGGGATGAACTCGACGATGGCGGCCATGAAGTCGTCGGCCACGGCGGGATCGGTGTCGGTCTCGTCGTAGCGCATCAGCCGCTCGGACCAGCTCTTGATGCCGGGCCAGTGGTCCTCGGAGAACCCCAGGAGATGGGCGGTCAGCCGGGCCGGGATCGGCGCCGCCAGCTCGCCCACGACCTCCATGGACCCACCGTCGAGGGCGCCGGCGAGGACGTCGTCGACCAGGTCGACGAGGTAGGGCTCGAGGGCGGCCACCGCCCGGGGCGTGAAGCGACGGTTGACGAGCCGGCGCTGCTCGAGGTGCCCAGGGTCGTCCTGGGCGATCATGTTGTCCTCGTCCTCCTCGTGGTGGCTGCGGTAGCCCTGGGCCGAGGAGAACACGTCGGACCGGCGCTCGACGTCCATGACGTCGGCGTGGCGGGTCACGCCCCACAGCCGGTTGGCCTCGTCGCGGTGGACGGGGTCGTGGGTCCGCAGCCAGCGGAAGGCGGCGTGCATGGCATCGAGGTCGCCGTAGAACGAGGGCGCCAGCAGGTCGACCGTGGGAGCGGCGATGTCGGTCACGCGCCCGCCTCGCCGACCGGGGCCGTCGTCTCCGGCGGGGTGGTCTCCGGGGCCGTGGTCTCGGGCGCCGTGGTCTCGGGGGCGGTGGTCTCCGGCGCGGTGGTCTCGGGCGCCGTGGTCTCGGGAGCGGTGGTCTCCGGCGCGGTGGTCTCGGGGGCGGTGGTCTCCGGCGGCGCGGTGGTCGTCGTGGTCGTGCTGGTGGTGGTGCTGGTCGTCGTGGTCGACTCGGTGGACGGCACGGTCGTCTCGGGCGGGTCGTCGTCGTCCGAGCTGCTGGCCACGGCCACGACGACGAGCACGGCCACGATGGCGGCGACGATGATCACGATGGCGGCGATCAGCATCCCCTTCCCGCTGCCACGGGTCGTGGGGGGCACGCTGTCGGGCGGCACGTAGCCGCCGCCGGCCCCGCCCGCGCCGTACGCCGCGGCACCGGCGTACCCGGCGGCGCCCGCGGCACCGGCGGTGGGGATGACCTGGGTGGCGTCGAGGGGCGGCTGGTCGGCCTCGCCCGCGGCCCCGGCCGGGACCTCGCCGCCG
>DASYLG010000137.1:0-5687 GCA_036009685.1 Iamia sp.
GACTACGCCGCCGCCGAGGTGCCGATGCTCCCGGTCGTGTCGAGCATGCGGGCCGTCACCGTCCGGATCATCGGCTACACGGCGCTGCTCTGGGCCCTGACCCTCGTGTTCGCCCCGGTGGCGAGCATGGGCGCCGTCTACACCGTCGCCGCGGTCGTGCTGGGCGGGGCCTACCTCGGCCTCACCATCCAGCTCCACCGGAGCCCCGACCCGGCCAAGGCCATGCGTCTGTTCCACTGGTCGATCACCTACGTCACCCTGCTGTTCGGGGCCATGGCCCTCGACCAGCTGCTGGCCGGCGTGGGGTGACGATCACCGTGTCCCCGTCCCTTTGTCGGCCCGAGAGGGTGCCTGTGTATTGTCCCGCAGCGATAGGCACTGTCTCCCCACCGAGTGGCGTCCCGTCCTGCGTGCGGTGGGCGTCCCTTCCGAGGTCCACGCGTCGATGACAGCAACCCAAGCCCCGCCCGCGCCCGCCGCATCCGGCACCGCGGACAGCACCGCCGCCTCCGAGGTGAGGCCCCTCGTCGCCCCCACCGGGCTGGCGGGGATCCTCGGCTCGTCCGACCACAAGGTCGTCGGTCGGCTCTACATCGGCGCCGCCCTCCTGCTGGGCCTGGCGTCCGGCGTGACCGGGATCCTCGGCGGCATCGACCGCATCGACGGCACGCTCGGCAACACCATCCTCGACGGCGAGACCGCCCCCCAGGTGGTCACCTTCCACGCCACGTCGGCGACGCTCCTGTTCATCCTCCCGGCCCTGCTCGGGCTGGCGATGGTCGTGGTGCCGCTGCAGGTGGGCGCCCGGACGATCGCCTTCCCCCGGGCCGCGGCGGCCTCGTTCTGGACCTTCCTGGTCGGCGCCGGCCTCACCATCACCGCCTACGCCATCAACGGCGGGCCCGGCGGCGGGCGCTCCGACGCCGTCGACCTGTGGGCCGCCTCCACCGGGCTGGTCATCGTCGGCCTGTTGCTCGGCTCGGTCTGCGTCGCCACCACGGTGCTGGCCCTGCGCCCCGAGGGCATGCGTCTCGAGCGGGTGCCGATGTTCGCCTGGTCGCTGCTCTGCACCACCGTCATCTGGCTGCTGACCCTGCCGGTGATGCTGGCCGTGCTGGTCGTGCTCTTCATCGACCACCGCAACGGTGCGGGCTTCTTCCCGACCGGCCCGGACATGTACGACCAGGTCGCCTGGCTGGGTCGTCAGCCGCAGGTCTACGCCGCCGCCATCCCGGTCCTCGGCCTGGTGCTCGACGGCGCCGCCACCGCCAGCCGCACGCGACTCCCCAACCGGGGCGCGGCGATGGGTGCCATCGGGGCCTTCGCCGTCCTGGGCATCGGGGCCTTCGCCCTCACCGCCATCTCCCCCGATGTGGCCCAGCAGCCGGTCACCAAGGGCATGGCCCTGCTGGCCCCGCTGCCGGTCCTCGCCGTGCTCGGCCTCGTCGGCCTCACGCTGAAGGGCGGCAAGCCCGCCCCCACCAGCGGCCTGGTCGGTGGGGTGCTCGCCACCCTGATCCTGCTGGTCGCCACGCTCGTGGGCGCCGCCACCCCGTTCCAGGGGGCGCTCGAGCTGGCCGACACCCAGTGGGTCACGGCCCAGTCGCACCTCACCCTGGTGGCCGCCACCATCGCCCTGGTCGCCGGCCTCTACCACTGGTCCACCAAGGTCCTCGGCCGGGCCGCCAGCGAGGCCGCCGGGCGCACCGCCCCGCTGGTGCTGGCCCTCGGCGCCCTGGTCCTGGCCGGGCCCGAGGCCGTCTCCGGTCTCACCGGCGACCGGGCCGCCGATGGCCCCGGCGAGGCCCTCGCCGGCATCGAGTCCCTGAACGGCGTGGCCGTGGCCGGCGCCGGCCTGGTCCTGCTGGGCGGTCTGCTGGCCGTCGTCGGCCTCGTCGGCCGGCGTCGGAGCGACGAGCCCGCCGACCCGTGGGGCGGTCAGACCCTCGAGTGGGCCACCGCCTCGCCCCCCACCTTCGCCAACTTCGACGGCCCGGTGCCCGCCGTGACCTCGCCCGAGCCCCTGCTGGCGGAGACCCCTGACGACGACGGGGAGGACGCCTGATGTCCACCGCCACCGCGACCCACGACGAGGCGGCCTACGACCTCGTCCCCGAGGACCTCGGACCCGGCGTCGCCCGGCCCCGCGTCCTGCTGGTGGGCACCGCCCTCGCCGGTGCCGGCATCATCGTGTTCTTCGCCGCCCTGCTCGGCCTGTACCTCCGGGTCCGCCACGGCGTCATCACCGGGCCGGCCGTCGACGGCGAGGCCCCGGTGTGGTTCGCCGACGGCCAGGTCATCCCGCTGACCCCGGCCAACGTGGCCATGGCCACCATGCTCCTGTCCTGCGTGAGCATGCAGTGGGCGGTCGACTCGGTGAAGCGCGACGACCGGCGCGGCTCCTTCTTCGCCCTCGCCATGACGGTGCTGTTCGGCGGCGCCGTCATCAACGCCACCTCGTTCCTCTACACCCAGTCGGGCGTCGCCCTCTCGGGGGGGACCAACGACGCCGGGCTCCTCTTCTACGCCGTGACCGGCAGCCACCTGGCCCTCATCGTCGGGGCGCTGCTGTTCGTGGTGATCATGACCGTCCGCACCCTCGGCGGTGAGCACGGCAGCCACGATCGCGAAGGCATCGTGGCGGCCAGCCTCATCTGGTACCTGACGACGGGGATCATGCTCGCCGTCTGGTACGCCGTGTACGTGACCAAGTAGCGAGGCCGAACCTTGTTCACCACCGGATCCAAGTGGTTCTTCGGCGTGGCCGCCGCCGCCCTCGTCGGCGCGCTGGTCTACGGCGGGGCGACCAACCCCAGCCAGGTCGGCATGTCGACCTTCATGGGCGTCCTGACCCTCGGCTACAAGGGCGGCGTCGGCGACCACATCGGCTACGCCGTCCTCATGGCCATCGCCGGGGCCTCCGTCTTCGTGGGGGCGTCGCTCGCCGCCTTCCGCGACGCCGACGTCGAGGCCGAGGCCGCCCTCCTCACCGGCGAGACCGTCCCGGAGGTCACCGCCCCGGTGCAGGGCAGCTACTGGCCCGTCATCGGTGCCTTCGGCGCCGGCGCCCTGGTCGTCGGGCTCGTCACCTCGGCCGCCCTGGTGATGCTGGGCATCGTGGTGATCCTCGCCGTGGCCTTCGAGTGGGCCATCTCGGCCTGGGCCGACCGGGCCACCACCGACGCCGCCGTCAACCAGGCCGTGCGCCGCCGGGTGATGCTGCCCTTCGAGGTCCCCGTGCTGGGCGCCCTGGGCATCGCCCTCTTCGTCCTGGCCATCTCCCGGGTCCTGCTCAGCGTGCCCGAGCTGGCCGTCTACCTCATCTTCGGCGGCGTGGCCCTGGCCGTCCTGGTCGTCGCCTTCTTCCTGTCGGCCCGCCCCCAGATCAACCCGTCGGTCGTCGCCGGGCTGTGCGTCGTCGGCGCCGTGGCCATCCTGGCCGGCGGTGTGGTGAGCGCCGTCGTCGGCCCCCGCGACATCGAGCCCCACGAGGGCGAGCACGGTGAGACCGAGGAGCACGAGGGCGCGCCGCTCCTCCCGCCCGGAGCCCCCGTCGTCATCACCGGGGTGCCGTCGTGAGCGAGCGCAGCGAGCGAACAGGAAGGCACGGGCTCTCTGACGGCGGAGCTTGCGGAGCCGTCAGCGGTCATTGGTGCGCCTCGCTGACCCTCTGTCCGGATCGGTACCACGTCTCGGCGGTGCACCAATGACCCGCCCCTCCCCCCGCACTGGAGATCGCATGTCAGTCGAGGCGCCAGCCGAGACGACCAAGAAGCACGTCGTCCTGCGTCGCGTTCGGGCGGCCACCCCGCTGCTGGCCGTCGCCCTGGTGCTGACGCTCGGTGCGTGCGCCAAGAACGCCCCCCAGGACACGCTCGAGCCCGAGGGCAAGCACGCCCGGGGCATCGCCGACCTGATCAACCCGATCTTCGGTGTCGCCGGCGTGGTCTTCGTGGTGGTGCTGGGCGGCGCCCTGTTCATCGCCTTGAAGTTCCGGGCTCGCGACGACGAGCACTACGAGGACATGCCGGCCCAGATCCACGGCAACAACGTCCTCGAGATCGGCTGGACCGTCGTCCCCGCCATCATCCTCGTGTTCATCGGCGTGCTCAGCGTGTTCGCCATCTTCGAGCTGAACGAGGATCCACCCGAGGACGCCGTCCACGTCCAGGTCATCGGTCAGCAGTGGTGGTGGGAGTACCGCTACGACATCGACGGCAACGGCCGCTACGACGACGATGTCGACCTCGTCACCGCCAACGACCTGGTGATCCCGGTGGGCCGGGAGATCGCCCTCGAGGTCACCTCCCGCGACGTCATCCACTCGTTCTGGGTGCCGAAGCTGAACGGCAAGCGCGACGCGGTCCCGAACCGCAGCCACCCGTGGAAGCTCGAGGCCGACGAGCCCGGCGAGTACATCGGTCAGTGCACCGAGTTCTGCGGCTTGTCCCACGCCGAGATGCGGATCAAGGCCGTCGCCGTCGACCAGGCCCGCTTCGACGAGTGGATCACCGAGCAGCAGGCCACCTCCGGGACCTACGACGAGGACGACCAGAGCGAGGAGGCCCAGGGCTACCGGGTCTTCACCGGCCAGCTCTGCGCCAGCTGTCACCTCGTCGAGGGCGTCAACGGCGACAACTTCTCCGACGCGGAGATCCCCGAGTTCAACCGGGACATCATGGGCGGCCCCGGCACGATCACCGACGAGAACCTCCAGGGCAGCGGTCATGCCCCCAACCTCACCCATCTCATGAGCCGCACGACCTTCGCCGGGGCCAAGTTCGACCTGCGCCGCGACACCGAGGCCTGCGAGGCCATGGGCATCGACTGGGCCGACACCACCGAGAGCCTCGAGCAGTGCCTCGACCGCGGCGCCCTCGAGGCCTGGCTGCGCAACCCACCAGCCGAGAAGGCCATGCAGCCGGAGGAGGTGCCCGGGCGGAGCCCCCGCCGGGGCATGCCCAACCTCCAGCTCACCGAGGACCAGATCGACCAGCTGATCGCCTACCTGGTCACCTTGAAGTAGGCGGGAGAGACACATGGCAGCCACGACCACAACGGGTCCCCTCGCCCTCCCTTCGGGGGAGGAGACCAAGCGCAACCCGCTCGGCGTCTTCGCCCGGCCCACCGCCACCACCGGGTGGCGCAGCTGGGTCACCACCGTCGATCACAAGCGGATCGGCATCATGTACGGCGTCTCGTCGATCTTCTTCCTGGTGATCGGCGGGGTCGAGGCCCTGCTGATCCGGGCCCAGCTGGCGGCGCCGAACGGCACCGTGCTCTCGGCGGACGCCTACAACCAGGTGTACACGATGCACGGCACCACCATGATCTTCCTGGCGGTGATGCCCCTCGGCGCGGCGTTCATGAACTACCTGATCCCGCTCCAGATCGGGGCCCGGGACGTCGCCTTCCCCCGACTGAACGCGCTCAGCTTCTGGGTGTTCCTGGGGGGCGGCATCGTCCTCAACTCGTCGTGGCTCCTGGGCGGCGGCGCCGACGGCGGCTGGTTCAACTACGCCCCCAACAGCGGCCTGCCGTTCTCACCGGGACACGGCATCGACTTCTACGCGCTCGGCCTGCAGATCACCGGTTTCGCATCGCTGATCGGTGCCATCAACCTGGTGGTCACCATCATCAACATGCGCAGTCCCGGCATGACGATGTTCCGCATGCCGGTGTTCACG
>DASYLG010000138.1:0-1723 GCA_036009685.1 Iamia sp.
CGGCTGCTGCTGTGCGACATCGGGGGTGGCAGCACGGAGCTGCTGCTCGGCCAGCGGGGCGAGACGCTCGCCTCCCGGTCGCTGAAGCTGGGCGCGGTCCGGCTCACCAACCGGTTCTTCGCCGGTGGCGACGTGTCGAAGTCCGACGTCGAGGCCTGCCGGCGCCACGTGCGGGGCGCGCTGGTGGCCTTCGAGCCCGCCGTGCGCCAGCACGGCTTCGACGTGGCCGTCGGCTCCTCCGGCACCATCGAGCAGGTCGTGCGGTTGGCCCGGCGCAACGCCGGCGACGAGGCGCCGGTCCGCACGTGGAACGGCGCCACCGCCACCGGCGAGGAGATCTGCGCCGTGACCGCCGAGCTGGCCCGGGCCGCCCGCAAGGGCCAGCTGGCCGAGGTCGAGGGGCTCGACCCCAAGCGGGTCGACATCATCACCGCCGGCGCCCTCATCCTCGAGGGCGTCGTCGAGCGCTTCGGCATCACCTCGCTGACCGTCAGCGAGGCGGCGCTGCGCGAGGGCGTGCTGATCGACACCCTCCAGCGGTCCCGGGGCGGCTCGCTCCACCACATCACCGACGTGGCCCGCCGCAGCGTCCGCCACCTCGCCTCCGCCTTCGACGACGACCCGGAGCACTCGGCCTGGGTCGCCACCCTCGCCCTCCAGATCCACGACGACCTGGCCGGCGCCCTCGACCTGACGCCCGATGCCCGTGACCACCTGGAGGCCGCCGCCCTGCTGGCCAACGTGGGCCTCACCGTCAGCCACGACGGTCATCACAAGCACTCGTACTACGTGATCCGCCACAGCGACCGGCTGGTCGGCTTCACCGACGCCGAGATCGAGCGGATCGCCCTGGTGGCCCGCTACCACCGCAAGAGCGCGCCCAAGGCCCGGCACCCGGAGTTCGCCCGGCTGGCCGAGGACGAGCAGCGGGTCGTGCGGTCGCTGGCCGCCATCCTCCGGGTCGCCATCGGGCTCGACCGCACCCACGGCCGGCGGGTGGCGTCGGTCCGGGCCCGGCGCGACGACGGCACCGTGCGCATCGAGGTCACGCCGACGGTCGGCGAGGACATCGATCTCGAGCTCCACACCGCGGCCGAGCGGTCGGCCCTCCTCGGCGAGGTGCTCGACGCCGAGGTCGTGGTCGCCCGCCGGGGCGCGGCCGAGCCCGCCGAGCTCGTCGAGGCATGAGCGCCGGACCGGGGCCGGGGCCGCTGGGACGGTCGGTGGTGGTCGAGACCGGCCAGCCCGTGCCGTCGGGCTGGGCTGGCGCGCCCGTCGTGGTGGTGGACGAGTCCGCCCTCGCCGCGCCCGCCGCGGTCGTAGCCGAGCTCCACGCCGCCTGGGCCGAGCGCCGGCCCGTCGTCATCGAGCTGGGCGTCGACCCGGCCCGGTTCCGCGAGCCGGTCTCGGTCCCCGGGTCGCCGTGGGAGCTGGGCGTCGACGTCGACTGCCCGCTCGACCGGCTCCACTTCCTGGTGTGGGCGGCATCGTGGGACGCCCGCAAGGACGAGCCGGTCTGGTGGTGGGGGGTCAAGGCCGCCCGCCTGGCCGAGGGCGCTCGGGTCACGCCGGAGGGTCCGGCCGACCTGGTGCTAGCCGACGGCACGCCGCTGTGGGTCGACGGCGGGCCCCGCCAGCCCTTCGACCCGTCGGTGGTGGAGGGCCACGGGGTCGTGCACCGCGAGTCCGTCGAGGTCGGCCGGCTGGCCGTCGCCCCGCCCCC
>DASYLG010000139.1:0-2333 GCA_036009685.1 Iamia sp.
CCTGGAGCTCCGTGACGACGGTGCGGCTCCAGTCGAGGCGGGTGAAGCCGCCGTCGGGGGCGAGGTTGTCCTGCACCCCCGTCGTGTGGGGGAGCTCGCCGGTCAGCAACGTGGCCCGGGCGGGACAGCAGAGCGGCATCGACACCGTGGCCCGGGTGAACGTCGTGCCCTCGGCCCCGACGAGATCCCGGATCCGCGGCAGCGCCTGCATCATGGCGACCGTCTGGTCGTCGGTGATGATCACGACGACGTTGGGCCGCGACCGCTCGGCGCCGCCGTCGTCGGCCTCGTCGTCGCCGCCGCCGTCCCCCGAGCAGGCCCCGGCCAGGAGGGCGACCACCAGGGCGAGGGCCAGGGCCGGGCGCCCGCTCCGTCGTCGGCCTCTCATCGGACGCCGGCCTCCTGGCGCTCGAGGATGGCGTCCACCTCGCCCGGCTCGACGCGGAGCACCACGACCCGCCGGGACAGCCAGACCCGGCGATCCTCCTTCTGCAGCAGCCGGTGCCGGTCGAGCACCTCCGGATCGACCGAGACGCCGTCGATGCCGCCGATGGCCAGCAGCTGGGTCACCCGCGGGTCGAGCAGGGCCTTGACCGGGTCGTCGCCCATCTCCCGCACCGTCAGGCGCACCCCGAGCAGCTGGAGGGGTGACAGGTCGGCCAGCTCGAGCTCGCCGGTCCTGTTCACGTCGGCCGAGACGCCGCGCAGCTGGTCGGACAGGGCCGTCACGGTGGCCTCCAGGCGACCGTCGACGAGCAGGTCGGCCACCGGCCGGCCGGGGCTGCTGGGGATGTCGTACTCCGACGCCGTCACGACGTAGGCGGCGTCCCAGTCGCCGTCGGTGGCCCGGTCGCCGAAGTAGGGCTCCAGCCGGCGGGGCACGTCGACGGCGACGCCGTCGTGCTCGAG
The DNA here is from genome assembly GCA_036009685.1 of Iamia sp. Taxonomy (GTDB): domain Bacteria; phylum Actinomycetota; class Acidimicrobiia; order Acidimicrobiales; family Iamiaceae; genus Iamia. Next base: position 910 of record DASYLG010000139.1, read on the forward strand.
GGCGAAGGTCATGGCCGGCACCACGGAGAGCTCGGCGGCGGCGCCGCCCGGGATCAGCAGCACCCGGTCGGCGTCGCCCATGTCGTCGCGCACGGCGGCGAGCGCCGCCCGGGTGACCTGGGTCGAGTACGGGTCCCGGGGCCGATCGTCGCTGCCGACCGGCACCGCCGCCAGCAGGACGAGGACGGCGATGACGGACGTGGCCGCCATCGCACCCCGCCCGGCGAGGAGGCCCGCGGCGCGGGTCCTCGCCGCCGCCACCGGCCCGTCGGCGCCGGCCCGGCGGGCGGCCAGGTCGGCCGCCGCCCAGACGATCCCGACCGCGACGAGCGTCGAGAAGGGCCAGACCCAGCGGTGGAGGTTGATTCGGAACAGCTCGACGGTGTCGGGGATGTTGCTGGCGTTGAACAGCCCCGCCGGCAGGATCGCCAGACCGGTCGCGGTGAGCAGCCGGGCCCGGCGCGCCACCCCGGGCGCCGCCACCACGGCGAGGGCGATCAGCAGCACCAGGCCCACGCCGACGGTCGCCAGCAGGCCGGGGCCCGACGCCAGGTCCTTGCCCAGGACGTCGGTGCGGAGCAGGACGGGGACAGGCTCGATCGACCGCACGGCGATGTCGAAGGCGCCGTCGAGGCCCTGCGTGGTGCGGCCCTCGACCCCGGCGTAGGTGACGATGGCGGTGAGGTTCCCCTCCTCACCGGTCACCTGCTGGACCAGGACCGGGGCCCACAGCACCAGGCCCACGGCCGCGGCCCCGCCCAACCAGCGCAGGGGGGCCAGGTCGTGCGGGCGGCCCCGGGGGAGGACCATGCGCACGACCACCGTCAGCACGGCCACCACGACGAGCCCCGCCGTGGGGGCGAGGGCGGCGAGGTGCTGCTGGGCCGCCCAGCTGGCCCAGACGGCGAGAAGTGGGAGGAGCCGGTGGTCGCCATCGAGGACGGCCCACACCAGGGCGGCCACGGCGACGAAGCCGAGCCCCCAGAGGTTGCTGCTCACGGGGTCGGCGAGGACGTAGGTGCCGACGCTGCGGAGCAGGACGGCGGCGAGCCCGGCCGCGACCAGCCCACCGGCCGGGCCCGCCCGCCGGTACGCGACGAAGACGGCGGTGAGCACGGCCGCCAGGTTGACGACCGAGGCCCCGATGACCATCCCCCACCCCCCGAGGACCCGCACCAGGGCGGCGAAGGCCCACATCTCGATGGGACCGGGGTGGTAGGTGCGCACCCCGCCCCCCGCCGTCTCCGACGTCGACGGCTGGCCGATCAGCGGCGGATCGCCGCCCAGGACGTCGAGGCTCCGCACCCCGAGCAGGGCGTCGTCGCTGTTGAGCACCCAGCCCTCGCGGTCGAGGCGCACCAGCCCGACGACGAACGGCAGGGCGAGCAGGGCGATGACGGCGAGGGCGACGATCCGCGCCGTCG
>DASYLG010000140.1:0-11362 GCA_036009685.1 Iamia sp.
CGCTGTTGAGCATCAGGGCGGCGGCCGTGCCCGAGGCGATGAGGGCGACGACCACGGCCCCGATCACGACCGGGTTGCGCTCGGTGAACGACTTCACCCGGATCACGACGGCACCCCCTGCGACGCGAAGCCGAACACGGAACCGAGGAGGGCGCCGCCGCCGACGCCGCCCTCGCCGGCATCGACGCTCTCCAGGCCGTCGACGAGGACGCTCTCGTCGGAGCAGGTGGCCTGGCCGGCCAGGCAGGTGACGGTCAGGCGGACCTGGAACCACTGGCCGTAGGCCGAGATCTGGTGGTACGGCGCCAGCCCGGCGGGGAACGTGGCCAGGCCCTGCTCCAGGTCGTCGCGGTGCTGGGCCAGGACGCCCGAGATGGTGTCGAGGTCGTCGACGACGCCGTCGATGTCGCCCTCGCGCTGCTCCAGCAGGTCGTTGAGGCTGGTCTGGACGTCGACGAGGCTGAGGACGAGGTCCTCGAGGTCTCCGGCCCGCGCCGCCAGCGAGTCGCTGACGCTGCTCACGTTGCCGATCAGGTCCTCGATGTCCTGGTCCCGCTGGGCCACGGCGCCGACGACGGTGTCGAGATCTTCGATCAGGGACCCGATCTGCTCGTCCGAGGCGCTCACGTCGCGGCTGAGGGTGGCGGTGTTGGTGAGCAGGTCGCGGACCCGCTCCTCGTTGCCGGCCAGGGCGTCGTTCAGGGTGCGGATGAAGAGGTTGGCCTTCGCCGGATCGATGGCCCGCAGAACGGGTGCCACCGCGTTGAGCAGCTCGCCCACCTCGGCCGAGGCCACCGCGTTCCCGGCCGGCAGGCGGCCGTCCTCCTGGAGGAGCTTCCCGCCGTCGGTGGGATAGAGGTAGAGGTACTTCTGGCCCAGGACGTTGCGCCACCGGATGCCGGTGCGGGTCGTCGTCGTGAGCTCCATGTCCTTCTCCAGCGAGAAGGAGACGACGGCCAGGCCCCGCTCGACCTTGATGCCCGTGACATGGCCGACCTGGACGCCGGCGACCTTGACGGCGTCGTTGCGGAAGAGGCCGGCGGCGTCGGGCAGCACCGCCTCGTAGCTGGTGCCCGAGCTGAGCAGTGGGCGGTTGCCGATGGCGCTGATGAGGGCGCCCAGCACGGTGATGCAGACGGCCGAGTAGAGGGCCAGCTTGAGCAGGTTCCGGCCGGGGGCGCCGGCGAGCGAGCGACGGAGGCGGGTCAGGAAGGTCATCCGCCGTCCCCCTGGTCGGGCGGGAGGGCGCCGTCGACGATGGCGCCGAGGCCGCCGGGCGCCGAGGTGTCGGGGGCGGCGGCGCCGGCGTAGTACGGCTGGGCCAGCTCCTCGATGCCGGGGATGGCGGGCGCCCCTCCCCCCTCGGACGGCGTGGCCTCGGGCGGGGGTCCGGTCGGCGAGGGGGTGGCGCAGTCGACCAAGCCGGTGCCGGTCAGGAGCCCCTCGCTCAGGCTGTCGAGCACGTCGGCCAGCTCCGGCGGGACGTCGATCCCCGGGTTGACCAGGGCGCACAGCATCTCGTTGAGGTCGTCCATGACGACGAAGACCTTGAAGAAGGCGGCCTTGCTGCCGTCGTCGAAGGTCTCCTTGGAGACCCCCTCGGCCAGGGTCTGGAGGTAGACGGCCAGGCCGTTGACGGTGTCGGCCAGCTCGTCCTCGCGGGCGATCAGCAGCCGGCTGATGTTGGCCCCGCCGATGAGCAGGCGGTCGATGTTGGGCCGGACGGTGACCAGGATCTCGGCCAGGTTGTCGGCCAGCGGCCGGAGCGTCCGCAGGAAGCGGACGAAGTCGCCCCGGGCCTGGTTGAGGGTCGGGAGCAGGATGTTGAGGTTGTCGGCGGTGGCGTTGAGCCCGGGGCCGATGTCCTTGATCTGCTCGGCGAAGGCGGCCGAGGAGTCGAGCAGGCGGAGCTGGGCGTCGAGCGTCTCCTCGAAGAGCCCGGCGGCCGCCACGTAGGGCTCGAGGGCCCGGTTGAACCGCTTGCCCTGGCCCTGGAGGACCTGGGTCAGCTCGGTCATCAGGCTGGCCAGCTCGGTCGTGTCGATGCCGCGGAAGATCGGGTCGGCGGCGGCGATGAGATCCTCGACCTCGGTGCCGGTCCGGGTCTTGGCCAGCTCGTCGCCCTCCTCCAGGCGGTCGCCGTCGGTGGTCCCGCCCCGCAGCTCGACCGACTTCTCGCCGAAGAGGGTCTTGGGGGCGACCACGGCCTCGACGTCGGCCGGGACGTCGGCCCCGGGCTCCAGGGCCAGGGTGATGCGCACGTCCAGGCCGTCGAGCTCGATGGCGCGCACCTCCCCCACCGGCACCCCGCGGTAGAGGACGTCGCTCCCCTTGTTCAGCGACTGGCCGGCCCGGGGGAAGGTGCCCGAGACCTCGACGGTGTCGTCGAAGGCGCCGTACGACGCCCGCACCCCGACGGCGATGCCGGCCACCATCAGGCAGGCGACGGCGATCGCCGCCACCGACCGGTGGCCCTTCGAGATGGTGCTCGCCCGCGTCACAGCCCGATCAGCCCGACGATGCGGGCGGTGTCCTGGTCGCCGTAGAACACCAGCGACAGCACCAGGTTGAGGATGGTGACGGCCATGATCGAGGCCCGGATGGCCCGCCCCGCGGCCCGGCCCACGCCGGCCGGCCCGCCGGTGGCGTAGTACCCGTACCAGCAGTGGATGAGGGTCACCACGATGGCGAAGACGATGGCCTTGATGAACGAGTAGAAGATGTCGATCGGCGGCAGGAACAGCTGGAAGTAGTGGTCGTAGACGCCGGGCGACAGGGTGAAGAAGCGGGTGACGATCAGCTTCGTGGCCAGGAAGCTGGAGAACAGGGCGATCAGGTAGAGCGGCACCATCGTCACCAGGGCGGCCCAGACCCGGGTGCAGACCAGGTACACCATCGAGTCGACGCTCATGACCTCGAGGGCGTCGACCTCGTCGGAGATGCGCATCGAGCCCAGCTGGGCGGTGAAGCCGGCGCCGACCTGGGCGGCCAGCCCCACACCGGCGATCAGCGGGGTGATCTCCCGTGTGTTGCCCACCGAGGAGATGACGCCGGAGAAGGCCTCGGCCCCGATCTGCTCCAGGGCGGTGAAGCCCTGCAGCCCGACCTCGGTCCCGGTGAAGAAGGCCAGGAAGAAGATCACGATGATCATGCCGCCGCCCACGACCACGGCCCCGGCGCCGATGGTCATGTCGGAGATCAGGGTGGCGATCTCCTTGCGGTACCGCAGCGCCCGGGGCATGCGGACGATGATCCGGCCCGAGAAGACGACCATGTCGTAGAGCAGGGCCACGCCGCCGATCACCGCCGCGATCGGCCCCGCCGCCGTCCGCTCGATCCGTCCGGTGAAGGTCGTTGCCGCCATCGCTCAGACCTTCTGGGGGACGAAGTTGAAGTAGATGGCCGTGAGCACGAAGTTCACGAAGAAGAGCAGGACGAAGGTGATGACGACGGCCTGGTTCACGGCGTCGCCCACGCCCTTGGGCCCGCCCTTGCACGAGAGGCCCTTGTAGCAAGCGACCACGCCGGCGATGAACCCGAAGATCCCCGCCTTGAGCAGTGCCATGTAGAGGTCGGGCAGCTGGCTCAGCTCGTTGAAGGAGGCGAAAAAGCTCGACGAGCTGACGTCGAGCACCTGGGTGGCGAAGAACCAGCCACCGGCCAGCCCGGCCGCGCTCACCACGGCGTCGAGCAGCACGGCGATCACCGTGGCGGCCAGCACGCGCGGCATCACCAGCCGTTGGATGGGGTTGATCGACATGACCTCCATGGCCGAGATCTCGTCCCGGATCCGGCGGGCACCGATGTCGGCGCACATGGCCGACCCGCCGGCCCCGGCGATCAGGAGGGCGCAGGCGATCGGCGCCTGCTCGCGGACCACGGCCAGCACCAGTGCGGAGCCGAGGTGGGCCTCGGCCCCGAGCTGCTTGATCAGCGAGCCGACCTGGAGCGAGATCACCATCCCGAACGGGATCGAGATCAGGATCACCGGCGCCGTGGTCACCTTGGCGATGAACCAGCACTGATCGAGGAACTCGGCGACCGGCCAGGGGCGGCGCACGGTCGACCGGACGGCCTCGATGCCGACGGCGGACATCGATCCCACCTCGGACAGGAAGGCCTTGAGCTTCCGGGTCCCCGGGATCGAGCGGGACCTCTTGGTCAGGGCGACGGCCATCAGACCTGCATGACCTCGTGGGCCCGCTCCTGCTCGGCCTGGTCCCTGCGGGCGACGTCGTGGGCCTCGGCCCGCTCGATGAGGTCGAGCTCCACGTCGGTGCGCTCGGTGGCCAGCTCGTCCATGCCGATGGGCCCGCCGGCCTTGCCCGCCATGAACTGGCGGATGATCTCGTCCTCGCAGGTGATCATGTCCTGGGTCGACGCGAAGCGGACCAGGCCCGAGCGGAACAGCACGGCGATGTAGTCGGCCGTCCGCATCACCGACGGGATGTTGTGGGTGATGATGATGAACGTGGAGTGGGTCTCCTCCTGGATCTTCCGCACCAGCTCGTCGAGGTAGGCGACGCGCACCGGGTCCAGGCCGGAGTCGGGCTCGTCGAAGAAGACGATCTCGGGGTCGAGGGCCAGGGCCCGGGCCAGCCCGGCCCGCTTCTTCATGCCGCCGGAGACCTCACCCGGGAACTTGCGGAGGTGGTCGACCAGGCCGACCAGGGCCGCCTTCTCCATGGTGATGCGGCGGATCTCGCCCTCGCTCTTGCGGGTGTGCTCGCGGAGCGGGAAGGCGATGTTGTCGTAGAGGTTCAGCGACCCGAACAGGGCGCCGTCCTGGAAGAGGACCCCGAACTTGCGGCGGACCCGGTACAGGTCCCGCTCGCGCATCCGGACGGTCTCCTCGCCGTCGATCCAGATCTCGCCCCGATCGGGCCGGAGGAGCCCGATGATGTTCTTGAGCAGGACGGACTTGCCCGTGCCCGACGGGCCCATGATGGCGCTGATCTTGTTGCGGGGGATGTCGAAGCTGATGTCCTCGAGCACCGTGTGGGACCCGAAGGACTTGGTGACACCCCTCAGCTGGATGATCGGCTCCACCAGCCGTGCTCCTCGTGCGTCGCGTGCTGCCGCGCCAGCCGGTGACCAGCGCCACAGAACAGTTCGCCACGAGGAGGGGTGTTCCTCCCGGTCAGAACTGGGAGCGGAGGGCGAGGACGTTGGCGACGTAGCGGTCGGTCTCGGCGAAGGGGCCGTGGGCCTCCACCGAGCCCGCACCCTGGTAGTAGGCGGCCAGCGCGCCCTCGGGGGTGCCGTACCGGCCGAGCAGGAGACGGAGGTAGCGGGCCGACATGCGGATGTTGTCCTCGGCCGAGGAGGCGTCCAGGTCGACGCCGATCAGCATCTCCATGTGGTCGACGGTGTCGGGCATCAGCTGGCCGATGCCGACGGCGCCGGTCGATGACACCTGGCCCTGCTGCCAACCCGACTCCAGCCAGGTCATGGCCTCGAGCAGGTCGGCGGGGATGCCGTTGGCCGAGGCCCAGTGGTCGAACGTGGGCAGGTAGGCCAGCCGCTCGGGCGAGGCCCGGAGCCGCTCCGGGAGGTTGCTCGAGGCCGCGACCACCGGGGTGGCCTCGGAGATGTCGACGGCCGGGGCGGCGGCGCCCCCTGTCGGGATGGCCAGGGTGGTGCCGTCCCGCACGAAGTCGGGGTCGGCGATGCCGTTGGCCGCGGCGAGGGCGGAGGTGCTGACACCGGCCGCCAGGGCGATCTGGGACAGGGTCTCCCCCGGCTGGACGAGGTGGCTGCCCCCGGACGGCGCCTGTCGGGCCGGTGCGGGCGTCACCGCCCGGGGGGTCGGGGCGGCCGCCTCCACCGCCTCCACCGCGGCCACGCGGGCGGCGACGGGCTGGGGCGCGGCGCCGGCGGCGCTGCTGGCGGGGCTGGTGACGGCGAGCGCCAGGGCCGCCGGGGCCAGCGCGAGGAGCATCGGCCAGCGACGGCGGGTGCGATCGGTGTGGAACATGGGGTGTTCGTCCTCCGGGTCATCCCCCCCGGTGGTCGTACGGCTGCGCACCGTAGTGCAACCCATCGGACGTGTGAACCGGTCCGTGAGCCCCGCCGTGATCGGGGCGAGCGCACGGACTGCCACAACTACACAGCGTGGCGGCGCGCGCCTGTTCGTCCGTCCATCACCCCAGGTCGGAACGGACGCGCGCCCCTAGGGGGTGTGGCGGCGCCGCTCGGCACGACGTTCTGCGTCCAGCCGTTCCAGAGCCGGCTCCGGGCTGTGATCGACCCAGCGCATCAGCTCGGCCACCGCCGGGTGGCCCGCCTCCTCGGCGATCAGACGGTGCATGTCCTGGGCCACGGCCCGGTAGGCGGGGTGGCCCTGGGGGGTGCTGCGGAGCTCGAGCATGTGCATCGCCTCGCGGGCGTTCATCTGCATGGCGAAGCGCACCTTGTAGGCCAGGCACACGGCGTAGGGGGCCTGCGCCGGGAACCGGTCGACCAGGGCGTCGTGGAGGGCCGCCGAGCGGTCCATGGCCTCGTCGAACTCGGCGGTGTGGCCGGCCAGGTCGACCGCCTCGGGCCGGGTGTAGCCGTGTCGGGGGCTGAGCGTCTGCCACTCGATGGTGAGCATGCGGTGGCGCTGGAGGTCCCGGAAGGCGCCGTAGTCGGCCAGGACGTCGAAGCGGTAGCCCAGCCGCTCGAGGGCCCGGCCCGGCTTGTGGCGGCGGTTGGCCCGGTCGCCGACGTAGGCCCGCATGACCTCCAGCCGCTCGGCGGTGGTCATGGCCCGCACCCGCCGCTCGACCTGGGCCTCGGGCAGGTGGGTCGAGGGGTAGAGCATCGCCGTCACCAGCCGGATCTCGGCGTCGGGGTCGAAGCTGGTGAGCGTCACCGCCGGGACCTCGTCGGCCGGCTCGCCCTCGGGGAAGAAGCGGGCCGCGACGTCCTCGGTGGCGGCCCGGCTGCTGGCCAGGTAGGTGCTCCAGGCGACCCCTCGGTCGTCGAGGTCCACCCGCTTGAGGAACGACGGGATGACCTTGCGCAGCTCGGTCAGCATCATCTCGGAGTAGCGCCGGGCCTCGGGCAGCGGGTGGGACCGCATGCGGAGCAGGAGCTGCTCGTAGCCCTGGCCGGTGCCGTAGATGCCCACGTTGGAGAGGGCGGCGGCCGGGAGGATGCCCCGCAGGGAGTCGAAGGCCTTGGCCCGCACGGCCTGGCGGTAGACCAGGTCGGAGTCGCCCGCCGCCTTGGGGAAGCGCTCCCGGAAGAAGTCCTGGAGCCGGGGCACGAGGGCGGCGTAGGTGTCGAACAGGCGGTCCATGTCGCCCACGTAGCGGGTGCCCAGGGGCGAGCCCAGGATATCGGGGTCTCGCAGGTACCGGAAGCGCCCGCCCAGCCGGCTGTCGTAGGCGATGTAGCGGGTCGACTGCTCCAGGTAGGCCATCAGCCGGCCCCACTCGAGCACCTTGGTGAGCAGGTTGGACGCCTGCTCGCAGGCCAGGTGGACGCCGCCCAGCTGGGCCACGGAGTCGTCGCCGTACTCGAGGAAGACCCGGTCGTAGAGCTCCTCGGCCCGGCGCAGGCCGACGGTGGCGTCGATGGTGACGTCGCCGCTGATGTCGAGCTCGCCCACGAACTCGTCGAGGAAGAGCCGGCGCAGGCTCTTGGGCGAGCGCGAGTAGCGGGCGAAGAGCGCTCCCTTGACCACCTCGGGCAGGTTGACCAGGGCGAAGACGGGCCCGTCGAGGTTGGTGAAGTACCGCCTGAGGATGTCGGCCTCGTCCGGCGTGTACTCCTCCGGTACGTAGACCGTCACAGCGAGCGACTCTACGGGCTCCCTCCTCGTCCGGAGGGGACCACGGAGCGTGCGAGCCGGCTCGCGGCTCGGGCGCACCGCCCACGAGGTGCCAGGCACCTCGTGGGCCTCAGGCGCGGGTGCGCTGGGCGAACTCGTCGGTGATGCGGGCCAGGGCCTCGGGATCGAGCCAGAGGTCGGCGATGGTGCAGGCCAGGGCCTTGGCCCCGTCGAGGACGGCGGCGTCGCCCTCGGGCCCGCCGGCGAAGCGGACGAAGTCCTCGGTGTGGATGGCGATGTCGGGGGGCGACACCGCGATCATCGGGTGGATCGACGGCACCACCTGGCTGACGTTGCCCATGTCGGTCGAGCCCAGGACCGACGGCACGCCCTCGTCGCCCGAGCGCAGCGGCGTGCGGCCGACCCGGCCGGCGTTGGCGACGTAGAGGTCGTCGAAGCTGTCCAGCCCGACCAGCTCGTCGTAGGCCGGGTCGTACCAGTCGAAGGCGATGCCGCAGGCGGCGGCCTCGGCCCCGGCCCGCAGACAGGTCTCGACCCGCTTCCGGAGGACGGCGAGGCCGTCGCGGGAGGGCGAGCGGACGTACCACTGGGCGACCGTCCGGGCCGGGACGATGTTGGCGGCGTGCCCGCTCTCCAGGAAGATGCCGTGGATCCGCTCGGCCGAGCTGATGTGCTGGCGCAGGGCGGCGACGTTGACGTAGCCGAGGACCATGGCGTCGAGGGCGTTGCGGCCCTTCTCGGGGGCGGCCGAGGCGTGGGCGGCGTGGCCCTCGTAGGTCACCGTGCAGCGCTGGATGGCGAGGGTGTCCATGGTGCGGAGGTCGACGCCCGCGGGGTGCACCATCAGGGCCGCCTCGACCCCCTCGAGGGCGCCGGCGTCCATCATCAGCTGCTTGCCGCCGCCCCCCTCCTCCCCCGGCGTGCCCAGGATCAGCACCTGCCCGCCCAGCTCGGCGGCGACGTGGGCGGCGGCCAGCCCGGCGCCCAGCCCGGCGGCGGCGATGACGTTGTGGCCACAGGCGTGGCCGATGCCGGGGAGGGCGTCGTACTCGCAGCACACGGCCACCAGCGGCCCCTCGGTGCCGGCCCGGGCGGCGAAGCCCGTCTCCAGCCCGTAGGCGCTCCGCTCGACGGCCAGGCCCTGGTCCTCGAGCACCTGGGTCAGCACGTCGTGGGCGTGGCGCTCCTCGAACAGCACCTCGGGATGGGCGTGGATGTCGTGCGAGACCTCCAGCAGGACGTCGGCGAGGCGGTCCACCTCGGCCTCGATGCGGGCCTTCACGTCCTCGGCGTCGCTCATCGGCGACAGCGTACGGGCGCCGAGCGTGCCCCGGGACCGACGCCCACGAGGTGCCAGGCACCACGTGAGCGCGCCGACCAGGTGGCACCCGTCGACCCGGTCTCACGTGGTGCCTGGCACCTCGTGGGACAGCTCGGGTCAGCGGGTCAGCGGGTCAGGACGAGCTTGCCGTCCATGGTGCCGGCGCGGAGGCGCTCCAGGGCGACCGGGAAGGCGTCGAGCGGGTGCTCGGAGTCGACCGCCACCGGGAGCCCCTGCGCCACCAGCCGGGTGACCTCGGCGAACTCCTCGTAGGAGGCCATGGTCGATCCGATCAGCTCGATCTGCTTGAACCAGAGCCGGGGCAGGGACAGCTCGACCTGGCCGCCGGAGGTCGCCCCGCACACGACCAGCCGGCCGGCGGGGCGGACGGCGGCGATGGAGGCGTCCCACGTGGCGGCGCCGACGCTCTCGGCCACCACATCGGCCTCGACGTCCCACCGCTCGGCCCCGGAGTCGAACGCCGCCGAGGCGCCCTTGGCCCGCGCCGCCTCCCGCTTGTCGGGATCACGGGACGTCACGACCACGTCCGCCCCGGCGGCCACGCCCAGGGCCAGCAGGGCGTTGGACACGCCGCCGCCGACCCCCACGACCAGGAGCGTCTCGCCCGCCCGCAGCCGGGCCCGGCGCAGCATCCGCCAGGCGGTCGAGTAGGCGACGGGGTAGGCGGCGCACTCGGCCCAGGACCGCCCGACGGGCCGGGCCACGATGTTGCGGGCGGGGACGACGACGTGGTCGCCGTGGCCGCCCCAGCGGTTCTCCCCCACCAGCTTCATCCCCTTGGCGGCGGGGGCGTCGACCCCCAGCCGGGCCAGGGCCTCGACGCTCGTGACGGTGGGGTTGACCACCACCTCGTCGCCGTCGGCCCAGCCGTCGACCCCGGCGCCGAGGCCGTCGACGACGCCGGCGACGTCGCACCCGGGCACGTGGGGGAAGGCCGGCGGCTTCGGACGGCCGCGGGTCAGCCAGTGGTCCATGTGGTTGAGGGCGCTGGCGACCACCCGGACCCGGACCTCGCCCGGCCCCGGCTCGATGTCGGGCACCGTCCCCCAGCGGTACTCGCCCGGGGCCTCGTCGAGCAGCCATGCGTCCATGGCGCCGACCGTAGCGAGGCGTCGCCGCCGGTCAGGAGCCGGGCGGCTCCGCTCGCCGGCGGGCGGCCTCGTCCCCAGCGGCCCCGGCCCGGCGGTACTGGCGGGCGGTCAGGATCCCGACGGGGATGGCGAGGAGCAGCAGGGCACCGAGGGCGACGGCCGCGGTGACGAACACCGGGGTGAGGGAGAAGCCGAGCCCTTCGTCCTCGCACTCCTCGTCGATGCGCGCCGCCACCCCGGCGGCGTCGAGGCCGCTGGAGGCGGAGCCGTCGCGGAAGGCCACCTCGTAGGTGTCCGGCTCGCCCCCGCGGCGCAAGGGCACCTCGGCGATCGGGTCGAGGTCGTCGGCGTAGAGGGAGGCCGAGACGACGACGTCCTCGGGCAGGGGATCGGCCAGGGCGATGGCGACGTCGCCCCCGGAGGGAACCGGATCGCCGATGGCGACCATCTCGATGCCGGCGATGAAGCGCGGCTCGGGGGGCGGTGGCGCCGGTGGCCCGATCTCGGGCGCCCGTCGGCCGCGTCCGGGCCGCTCGACGCGCCAGATCTCCCGCCCGGCGTCGGGTCCCGAGGCGGCCTGGACCGACACCACCTCGGCGGCGATGCGATCGTCGAAGCTGCAGTCGACGGCACCGACGACCGCCGTGCCGTTGGCGTCGTACCCGACGACCATGACCTCCGCGAAGCTGGGCCCGCAGCCCGGGAGGCAGGCGACCACGCCCACGCCCAGCACCGCGATCGCCCATCGCCCTCTCGCCCGTCGTCCCCGCGCCACGCCGCGACCGTACGCCCTAGACGACGACGCGGAGGACGTCGGGCTCGACGGTGACCTCCACGTGGCGGGCGGTGGCGACGAGCTCGCCGTCGAGGCGGATCGGGGTGGGCCGGTCGAACGTGGCCTCCCAGCGGGCGGCCCGGGTCTGGCGGATGCCGGGGTGGGGCACGTGGGTGCCGGCCGGCAGCCGGGACCGGGCCTTCCAGCGGTCGCCCGGGCCCAGGTCGCCGTCGAGGACGTCGACCCGGCCGTCGCCGGGGTGGGCCCGCGGGGCCACGTCCCAGCGCCCCAGGAACTGGGCGTTCATCACGGCCACGACCCGCCCCCGCCACCACGAGCGCCGGGCGACCAGGTGGGCCACGAACAGGTGGGTC
>DASYLG010000141.1:0-5981 GCA_036009685.1 Iamia sp.
TGAAGGCGCGGCCCGACGGACCGGTGCGGTGGAACTGGCTGCGGTTGCGTTGGCTCAGCGAGGCGCCGGCGGAAGGTGACCGCTAGAGGCTGTTCGTCAGCGGAGGAAGGTGAAGAGGCGGTCGGGTAGGGGGCTGCTGACGGTGGGGCTGGTGTCGGGGAGATGGGCGGCGCCGACGCCGAAGTGCTCGGGGTGACCGTCGAAGGACGTCTCGTCGAGTCCGGCGTCGGTGAACAGGCGACGGATCGCCGGGCGCAGGTCGGGGTCCGCGGCGCCGCAGGTCCAGATGACGTGCCGGCCGGGGGCCAGAAGGGCGGGGACCGCGCCGACGGTCGCCTCGATGTCCGGTCGGCTGATGTTGCCGAAGATGCCGCAGAGCAGGAGCAGGTCGGCCGGCAGCGCGTCGGCGAAGGCGCCCGGGTTGCTGGCGTCGCCGACGAGGACCCTGACGTTGGCGAGCCCGTGCGTCCGGGCGCGGCGCTGGGCCTGGGCGGCCAGGGTCGGGTCGTTCTCGACCAGGACCGCGCCCGGGCGTCCGTCGGGTGGTCGAGCGGCGAGGGGTCGAAGAGCCAGGACGGGGAGGAGGTCGCGCCCGTCGCCGGCGCAGAGGCTCAGGATCCGCTGGGCCCGGGAGCCGAGCGCGTCGAGCGCCTCGGCGATGCGTCGGCGCACGACGACGAGGCGGCGCGCCAGCGAGGAATCCGGGTCGTCGTAAGCCTCGTGCCAGCGAACCCAGTCCTCCATGTCCGCTCCTGGTCCGTCAGCGTCCGTCCTCCGCGGCCAGCACCCTAAGTCCGTTTGCGTGTGGGCACGGATGTGGGCGGGAGGGGGTGGGCGGAGGATCGGTGGGTGGCGGACAGCGGGTCCGTGACCTGGTGATCGAGGAGCTTCCCACCATGACGACGAACGCTGGGCGGTGGCGACGTGGGACGTCGCTGGCGGCCGTGACGACCGTGCTGGCCGGCCTGACGCTGGCCCAACCGGCTCTGGCTCGGCCGACGACGGGCTTCGAACCCCTGGAGGACTGCTTCGGCAACCCGCTCAACACCTACAGCACGCTGTACGTGCCGCAGGGCACGACGACCATCTTCTCCGGGACCGACGGCGACGACGTGATCATCGGCACCGACGGTTCCGAGTCCATCGACACCGGCATGGGCGACGACGTCGTCTGCGCCGGTGACGGCGACGACACCATCACCGGCGGACCGAGCTCGGACGCCGTCGGCACCAACCACATCGACGGCGAAGGCGGCGTCGACCACATCTACGGCGGTTGGGGCGACGACGTCCTCCTGGGTGGCGGCAACGTCGACTACGTCTTCGGCTACGGGGGTGAGGACCTCGTCGAGGGCAACAGCGGCAACGACATCCTCGGCGGGGAGGACGGCAACGACGACCTCCACGGGCAGAAGGGCGACGACCACCTCGACTGCGGCACGCCCGAGAGCCCGGGCTGGGACAAGGCCAACGGCGGCGGGGGCGACGACACCTTCGTCAACTGCCCCGTCATCATCGCCAGCTGATCCGGGCCTAGGTACCGGTGAGGGCGGCGACGGTGGGGGCGAAGGCGAGGGCGGCGGCGCCGGGGATGACGTGGTACGAGAAGCCCCAGCGCTCGCGGCGCTCGAGCAGGCGGTCGGCGACCTCGCCCTCGGTGCCGATGAGCGTGACGGGCGAGGCCAGCACCGAGTCGGCGTCGGTCTCGTAGACGGGGGCGAGGGCTTCGGCCCGCGTGGTGGCGTCGTCGGTGATCTCGGCGATGGCGATCCAGGCGTTGAGCTCGAGGGCGTCGAAGCGGTCGCCGGCGCCCTCCCGCACCCAGTCCACCTTGGCGTCGATCAGGTCGGGCGCCCCGTCCTGGGCGGCCGCGGCGTCGATCACGCCGGAGTGGATCGAGGGGACGATGCCCACGATCTGGGCGGTCCGGCCGGCGAAGCGCAGCATCCGGGGCCCGCCTCCGCCGATGAGCAGCGGGACACCGCCGGGCCGGGCCGGCGGCGGCGTGGGCGTGAGGTCACGGATCTGGAAGTGCTCGCCGTCGAACGAGAACGGATCGGTACCGAACGAGCCCTGCAGCACCTCGACGTACTCGATCAACCGGTCGACCCGGACCTTGGGCGGCGCCAGCTCGATGCCGGACTGCTCGTAGTCGACCCGCTTGTACCCGGCCCCCACACCGACCTCGAGCCGCCCGTCCGAGAGCGCGTCGATGGTGGCCAGCTCGCGCCCCAGGGCGGCCGGATGCCGGAAGTCGCAGGCCAGCACCAGCGTCCCGACGGTGAGCGTGGTCGTCACCGCCACGGCCGCGGCCATGGCCGCCACCGGTCCCACGCCCTCGTCGAAGTGGTCGGGGAAGAACGCCGTCGCGTATCCCAGGTCCTCGACCCGGCGGAACGTGTCGGCCCACGTCATGTCGGGGAACGGCTGCTGGAGCTCGACCCCGAACCGCAGCTTGCGGGGATGCGCGGCCTCGACCGTCCCCGCAGTCCGCGCCGTCCCGGTCGTCTCCGCCGTCCCCGCTGCGTCAGCCATCGGCGCAGCGTAGGTGCCCTGGCGCGCCACCCCGCCGGCCGACCGTCAGTCCTCCAACCAGGGCGACTCGCCGTCGGGGCTGGCCAGGACCACCTGGTAGCCGTCGGGGTCGCGGAGCCAGATCTCGCGGTGCGCCGGTCCGCCCGGTCCGTCCGGCGGATTGCGGTGCGGGGCGAGCACGACGTCGGCGTCGAGCTCGCCGGCCCGGGCGACAGCGGCGTCGAAGTCGTCGACCTCGAACCACAGCAGCACGCCGTTGCCGTACGGCTTGCTGCCGGGGTCGCCCATGTTGGCGTGGTGGTGGTCGGTGCCCCAGTGGTGCAGCTGCATGATCAGCCCGCCGTCGGCGTCGACGAGGCGTTCGTACTCGGGGCCTCCGTGGCCGCTCCGGGCGCCGAGCAGGTGCTGGTACCACCGGCTGGTCGCCTCGACGTCGGGCACGGCGATCAGGGGTTGGGGCCGCATGGCCCCGATGCTAGGTGGGGACGTCAGACCGCCGGGCCGGGAGGTGGGCGTCGGTCCCGTCGGTGTCGTCGCCGCTGAGCTTCCTCGGGCGCAACTGCGGCGAGATGGGCTGCCGGCCGTTGGCGACCCTCGTCGAGACCTGCCACGACCAGGTGACGCGGTCCGCCTCGGCGGTACGGGAGCTCGCCGCGGCCGAGGGCCGAGGCGCTGGCAGCCCCGCCCTCGGCGCCACGGTCACACGACGGCGACGGCGTCGATCTCGACGAGGACGTCGGGGGCCAGGCCGGCGACGACGTGGACCGTGATGGCCGGCGGCGGGTCGGCCCGGTTCCAGGCCTGCTGGAAGGCGGCGACACCTTCGTCGAACGAGTGACCGTCGACGACGGCGATGGTCCAGTGGACGATGTTCGCCAGGCTCCCGCCCTCGCTCTCGAGGATGGTCGCCAGGTTGCGGAACACCTGGGTGGACTGTTCCCCGACGGTGGGGCCGACCACCTTGCCGTCGGCGTCGACGCCGTTCTGGCCGCCGATGTAGATCGTCTTCGCCGGTTGCTCGACCACGACGGCCTGGCTGAAGGCCGGGCTGCGATGGAGTCCCTCAGGGTTGATGTGCCGTGTGCTCACGTGTCGCTCTCCTCCAATGGTGACACCAGTATTACTGGTACAAGGGTCACCAGTTATAGTGGTTTCATGCGAGCGAGCGCAACCGGGCGGGTGCTGAACGACCCCAAGGGCGGGTCGTTCCGGTTCGACGCCGGCGCCGTCTGCCTCGACTTCGCCCACACGGGCGGCGAGGGTCGCTACGCGGTGTTCGAGACGCTCCACGAGCCGGCCGACCTGGGCGAGTGGCTGGCCCATCCGCCGTTGGACGCGGGCCTGACGGTTCCCGCGACGGCCGGCGAGTTGGTCACGGCCAAGGCCCTCCGCCAGGCGATCTGGGACACCGCGCACGCCCGGGCGGCGGGACGCCCGCTCTCCCTCGGCGACGTGGCGACCATCAACCGGGCCGCGGCCGCGGCGCCGTTGGTCCCCGAGCTGGCGGCCGACGGCACGACCACGGGATGGGCGGCGCCGGTGCGGGCGACGCAGGTGCTGTCGACGCTGGCCCGGGAGATGATCGAGCTGCTGTCCGGTCCGCTCGCCGGACGCATCCGCGAGTGCGCCAGCGACGACTGCCCGCTGGTGTTCGTGGACTCGTCCCGCCCCGGCGCCCGGCGCTGGTGCGCCATGGAGCGGTGCGGCAACCGCCACAAGCTCCGGGCTCTCCGGGCCCGGCGGACCACCGAGGTCTAGCGGCCTGTCGCCGAGGGTGACGTCGGCCGCGGGGTCTCGCGGCGGCCGCTGCTCTGGGGCGATGGCTCACGCCGTGGAACCCGGGGTGACGGCTCGCGAGGACCGAGGGGTGTCACCTCGGGACTTGCCGTCCGACGGTCATCGCCTCGGGTGGGGACGCCGTGGCCGGCGGAACGTCCTGCGCCCGCCCCTGGCCGCCCGGGACGAGCGCGTAGGGCGTCAGGGGCGGGGAGGGGGGTTGGCCTGGGCCGGGGCGTGGTGGTCGGCGAGGCGGGTCAGGAGCCCGGTGAGCTGGGTGCGCTCGCTGGGGGAGAGGGGCTCCAGGAGCTGGGACTGGACCTCGGCCAGCAGGTCGTCGAGCTGGCGCAGGCGGCGGCGGCCGGCGGCGGTGAGGCTGACGACGTTGCGGCGGCGGTCGGTGGGATCGGGAGCCCGCTCGACGTAGCCCAGCTCGACCAGCTCGTTGACGGTGGCCACCATGTCGCTGCGGTCGATGCTGGTGCGCCGGCTCAGGTCGGCCTGGCTGGCCGGGCCCACCTCGTCGAGGGTGGCCAGCAGCGCGTAGTGGTGGCGGCGCAGGCCGGCGGCGGCCAGTCCCTCGCCCACCAGCCGGTTGGCGGGCAGGGCGACCTGGTTGATCAGCCAGCTGGCCTGGGTGCGCAGGCGGTCCGGGGCGCGGCGGCTGTCGACGGGCTCCATGGGGGGAAGGTAGCAAGCTCGTTGGTGGCACCCACGGTTTCTCCGTCTCGGGGGAATGTCGTTGGTCTGGCCAACGTTGGCACGACCAATGATCACTCACGGAGAAACGACGACGGATGCCACCCTGCAGGTGCTGGCCGACCGCAGCGAGATCGCCGACCTGGTGAACCGCCTCGGCCGGGTCCTCGACGAAGGCCGCTTCGACGAGATGCGGTCGCTGCTGGTCGAGGAGGCCACGGCCCGGACCCCGGGCGGCACCGCCGAGGGCCGCGACGCCATGGTCGCCCAGGCCAGCCGGAACCACCGGCCCGAGCAGGCCATCCAGCACCTCATCACCAACCTGCTGGTCGACCTCGACGGCGACCGGGCCTCGGCCCGGGCCAACCTGGTCGTCCACTTCGGCCCAGCGGGTGGGGGCGGCGACGGCCCCGCTTCGCAGGGCGGTCCGCCGGCGCCGCCCGCGCCGCCGGTCGAGTTCACGCTGGGCGAGGTGTACCGCTTCGAGCTGGTCCGCACGCCGCAGGGCTGGCGCTTCGCCCGGGTCGAGACCACCCCGGTGTGGATGTCGGGTGTCCTCCCCGACCGTCGATGAGACTGCCGGTGTGCGGCAGCTGGTGACCACCTACTCGACGCTCGACTGGAGCGCCGACGGGACGCTGGTCACCAAGACCCGGCCGGCGGCGCACGACGCCCGGCGGCGGTTCCGCAACGAGCTGCGGGTCAACCGGCTGCTGGTCGCCGAGCGGCCGCCGGTGCCGACGCCACGGCTGGTCGGCCACGAGGTCCAGGGCCGCCGCCTGACGTTCGAGGCGGTGGATGGCGAGCCGCTCGGCCCCAAGTACCCGCACGGTCTGGGGGCCGGGCAGCTCGACGCCGTCGTCGACCTGGCCCTCCGGCTGCGGGCCTACCGGCCCCGCCGTCGCTGGCTGCGCCGCCTCGACCCGGTCCGCCGGCTGCGGCTGGCCCGGGCGGCCGGCCTGCTGACCGAG
>DASYLG010000142.1:0-10022 GCA_036009685.1 Iamia sp.
GGCGGTGCGCTGGCGGCCGATCCGGCGGGTGATCGAGACGGTGCCGCCGGCCCCCGGCACCAGGCCCATCGCCAGCTCGGGCAGCCGGAAGGTGGTGGTGGGGGCGGCGACGACGCGGGCCGCGAAGACGGGGATCTCGACGCCCGCACCGACGCACGGGCCGTGGACGTGGGCGGTCACCCGCTCGGCGACGCGGTGCACGGCCCAGCCAGGGTGGCGCGCCAGACGGACGGCGAAGGCGGTGGCGCCGTCGGCGACGGTCCCGAACTCGGCCAGGTCGCCCCCGGCGCTGAAGCAGGGCCCCGCCCCTGCCAGGCTGACCGTCGTGACGGAGGGATCGGCGACGACGAGGCCGAAGGCGTCGACCAGGGCATCGCGGGTGACCCGGTCGATGGCGTTGCGCACCTCGGCGCGGTCGAGGAGGATCGCCAGCGTGGCCCCGCGGCGCTCCACCGAGACCGGCGGCCGGCTGGGTGATCGGACGAGCGCCGGGCCGCGGCGCTCGAGCCACGACCGGTGGGCGTCGCTGCCGAGCAGCATCCCGTACGTGGCCGACTCGGCGGTCAGGGCCTCCCACGGCGCCAGCCCGGCGGCGACCCGGAGGAGGGTGACGAGGGCGACGGCGGCGAGGGGCTGGGCGGCCACCGCCACCTCCACATCGGCGGCCGAGCCGGTGACCCACGGGCCGGGCGCCCCCGACCGGCCGGTCAGGCAGACGTCGGCCGCCTCGGCCAGCGAGGCGGGGACGTGATCGGGGTCGCCCTCGACGACGGTGACGGTGGGGGCGTGGCGGAGGACCTCGGCCACGGCGGCGGCGAGATCGCTCGCCACGGGCCCGGCCGGCCGCACGACGAGGGGTTCGGGCCGACGGAGGACCGACAGGTCGTCGAGGACGTCCGCCGGGCCGGTCAGGGCGGCGAGATCGTCGACCACCACGGCGCCCACCCTACGGGAGGCGATGCGGTGCGGCGGTGGGCGGCGTCGGGGGCCATGGCGCTCACCGGCGACGCCGACGGCCCGCCCCTCGCGCCCCCGACGACGGCCGCGCTGGCCATGGACGAACAGCTGGCCCCGTTCGGGCTCGACGGGCGTCTGCTGGGGGAGCGGGCCGCCATCCTCGGTCTCGGCCGGCGGGGCTCGGCGTCCTGTGGCGGGTCGGCCCGCCTCCTCCGCGGGCGCGACGGCTGGCTCGCCCTCTCGCTGCCCCGGCCGAGCGACATCGACCTGCTGCCCGCCCTCCTCGGCGTCCACTCTGCCGATGATCCGTGGGCCGAGGACCCGTGGCCCGGCGTGGCGCGGGCCGTGGCCGACCGGGAGGTCGCCGAGGTCGAAGCCGCGGCCATCACCCTCGGCCTGGCCGTCGCGGTCGTGGGGGGCTCGACGGCGCGGGTCGCGGTGCGCGGTCGCCCTCGGGCCCGTGACCGCGACGCTCCGGCGGGCGCGCCGCGGGTGGTGGACCTCTCGGCACTGTGGGCCGGTCCGCTCTGCGCCGACCTCCTCCGCCGGGGCGGGGCCGCGGTGGCGAAGGTCGAGTCCGTCGGCCGCCCCGACGGTGGCCGGGCCGGTGCCGTCGCCTTCTACGACCTGGTCAACCAGGGGAAGACCAGCGTGGCGGTGGACCCGGCGACGGCCGCCGGCCGGGCCGTGCTCCGCGACCTGGTGGATGCGGCCGACATCGTCGTGACCTCGGCCCGGGCCCGGGCGATCCACCAGCTGGGGCTCGACCCGGCCCGGTTCCTGGCCGGGGGCACCGACCGGGTGTGGGTGGCCATCACCGGCCACGGCTGGGACGTCGACCGGGTGGGCTTCGGCGACGACGCGGCGGCGGCGGCCGGGCTGGTCGCCTGGGGCGACGACGGCCGCCCCCGCTTCGCCGGCGACGCCGTGGCCGATCCCGTGGGCGGGGTGGTCGCGGCGGCCGCCGCCGACCGGGCGTGGCGGCGCGGCGGCCGCTGGTTCATCGACGCCCCGCTGGCGGGGGCGGCCCGCCTCGTCACGTCCCCGGGGCCCACGAGGGCGACGGCGGCGCTCGGTGTCGACGGGCGCTGGATCGTGGGCGACGAGCCCGTCCCGGCTCCGCAGGCTCGGCGGGCCGTGACCGCGGCGGCGGCCCTCGGCGCCGACACGGAGCATGTCCTCGCCGCCTGGACGTCGTGACCACGATCGTGCTCCGGCGGGCGTCGCTGGGTCCCGGCCGGGGACCCGTCGACATCGCCGTGGGCGGCGGCATCCTGGTCGACCCGGCGGACGTCGCCGCCGGCGCCGAGGAGGTCGACCTCGACGGGCGGCCCGTGCTCCCGGGCCTGGCCGACCACCACCTCCACCTCTTCGCCCTCGCCGCTGCCCGCTCGTCGATCGACCTCTCGCCCGAGGCCCTGGCCGCCGGGGGTGGCCTCGACCGGGTCCTCGCCGGTGCCCGGGAGCGGACCCCGAGCGGTTGGCTGCGCGGCGTCGGCTACGACGTGGCCACGTCGGGCCCGCTCGACCGGCACCGACTCGACGCGACCGGTGCCGGCCCGCTCCGGATCCAGGACCGCACCGGCATCCTGTGGGTCCTCGACGGCTCGGCCCTCGCCGAGGTCCTCCCCGCCGACGGGCGGGACGTCCCGACCGGGGTCGAGCTCGTCGACGGTCTCCCGTCGGGCGTCCTGATCCGTCTCGACCACTGGCTGGGCCACCGGGTCCCGAGCCCGCCGACGGACCTCGCCGCGGTCGGGGCGGAGCTGGCCGCGTCCGGTGTCGTCGCCGTCATGGACGCCGGGGCCGACAACGACGCCGCCGACCTGGCGGCCCTCGATGCCGCCGACCTGCCCGTCGGCGTGACGGCCATGACCCGGGCCGTCGACGCCCGGCCGGTCGGCTCCGTCGCCCTCGGCCCGGTCAAGATCCTCCTCGACGACACGAACCTCCCCGAGCTGGCCGACCTGAGCGCCCACGTCGCCGCCGCCCACGCCGCCGGGCGGGGTGTCGCCGTGCACTGCGTCAGCGAGGTCCAGGTGGCGCTGGCGCTGGCCGCCGGCATCGGTCCGACCGATCGCGTCGAGCACGCCTCGATGCTCCCCGACGGCCTCCTCGCCGCCCTGGCCACCGCCGGGCCGCAGGTCGTCGTGCAGCCGGCGCTGGTGTGGGCCCGGGGCGACCGCTTCCTCGCCGAGACCGACCCCGCCGACCACGCCGCCCTCCACCGCCTCGGGGCCCTCTGCCGGTCCGGTCTCCGGGTGGCCGCCGGCAGCGATGCGCCGTTCGGTCCCGCGGACCCCTGGCGGTCGATCGCCACGGCCGTCGACCGGCGGACGCGCACGGGAGCGAGCCTCGGCCCGGACGAGGCGGTCACGCCGCTCGCCGCCGTTGCCCTGCACACCGGCCGCGTGGACGATCCCGGCACCCCTCGGCGCCTGGTGCCCGGCGAGCCCGCTGACCTGGTGGTGCTCGACGACGACTGGTCGGCCCTCGTCTCCCACCCCCGCGTGGTGGCGACGGTCCGGGCCGGTCGCCTCACCCACGGCCGCTGGCCGGGGTGACCACCCGCTCCTAGTCTCTGACACCGGCGTCACCTTTGCGGCGCCGCCGCCCGGACGAGCCAGGAGCGCACGATGCCCGACTACGAGTTCCTCCAGTACGAGACCCACGACGACGGGGCCATCGTGCGGATCCTCCTCGACCGTCCCGAGGCCCGCAACGCCCAGAACCGGGGCCTGCTGGTCGAGCTGGACGAGGCCTTCCGGCGGGCCGAGGCCGACGACACCTGCCGGGTCGTCATCCTGGGCGGGACCGGGTCGCTGTTCTCGTCGGGCCACGACATGGGGTCGAAGCAGGCCATCGCCGAGTACACCACCCACCCGACCTCGGGCATCAACGGGGCGACGCGGGACGGGGCCGAGAAGCGGATGCTCCAGGAGTGGCACTACTACTTCCAGAACACGCTGCGCTGGCGGAACCTGCGCAAGATCACCGTGGCCCAGGTGCAGGGCCCGGTGTACGCCGCCGGGCTCATGCTGATGTGGGCCTGCGACCTCATCGTCGGCGCCGACGACGTGGTGTTCGCCGACGTGGTCGGCACCCGTCTCGGCATGTGTGGCCTGGAGTACTTCGCCCACCCGTGGGAGCTCGGGCCCCGCAAGGCCAAGGAGCTCCTCCTCACCGGCGACAGCCTCGACGTCCACGAGGCCCATCGGCTCGGCATGGTGTCGAAGGTCTTCCCCCGCGCCGAGCTCGAGGACTCCACCCTGGAGCTCGCCCGCCGCATCGCCTCGCTGCCCACCATGACGGCACTGATGATCAAGGAGTCGGTCAACCAGACGGTCGACAACCAGGGCTTCTACACCTCGCTCCAGGCCACCTTCACCCTGCACCAGCTCAACCACTCCCACTGGGCCGAGGTGCACGAGGACGGCTGGCCGGCGGCGAAGCCCGAGGACGGCATCCCGTCGTGGAAGGAGGCGCCGCCCATCGTCCCGGCCGAGAAGACCACCGTGCGGGCCGCCGCCCCGCCATCCTGACACCAACGTTAGAAGTGCGGTAGAACTGGTCATCGGCCGCAACCCTGGGGGCAGGCGATGTCGGACCTGAGCATGATGGGCGGTGACCTCGACCCGGAGGCGCTCGCCCACCCACAGCCGCTCTACAAGCTGCTGCGCGAGGCCGGCGCCGTGGTCGACATGGGCGGCGACCCGGGGATGATGATCGTCGGTGGGGACGAGGACGTCCGCCACGTCCTCCAGCACCCCGAGGTGTTCAGCTCGGGCATCGACGCCGTGGCCATCGGCCAGGTGCGACCGCTGATCCCCCTCCAGATCGACCCGCCCCACCACCGCGACTACCGCCGGCTCCTCGACCCGATCTTCGCCCCCAAGCAGGTGGCGCTGCTCGAGGAGCAGACCCGGGCCCTGGTCCGCGGCCTCATCGACCCGCTGGTCGACCGGGGCGGCACCAACTTCCACCTCTCGGTGGCCGAGCCCCTGCCCACCACGGTGTTCCTCCAGCTGCTGGGCCTGCCGGTGTCGCGGGCGAAGGAGTTCATCGCCCTCAAGGACGGCATCATCCGCCCGCCGGTGACCACCAACGAGGAGCGCGTGGCCTACACCGCCGAGGTCGGCACGAAGATCTACGCCGTGCTCCAGGAGGCCATCGACGAGCGGATGGCCGAGCGGCGCGACGACGTCCTCTCCATGTTCCTCGACGCCGAGGTCGACGGTCACCGCCTCACCAACGACGACGTCCTCGACATCGGCTATCTGTTCTTCCTGGCCGGCCTGGACACGGTGACGGCATCGCTCGACTGCATGCTCGCCTTCCTCGCCCAGCACCCCGACCAGCGCCGGCGCCTCGTCGAGGATCCCTCGCTCATCCAGCACGCGGTCGAGGAGATGCTGCGGTGGGAGACGCCGGTGCAGGCCGTCGTCCGGGTCACGACCGAGGCCACCGAGATCCGCGGCTGCCCGGTGCCCGAGGGCCAGGTGGTGGCGGTGATGCTGGCGTCGGCCAACACCGACGAGCGGTCGTGGGACGACGTCGAGACCGTCGACTTCGACCGGCCCGCCAACCGCCACATCGCCTTCGGGGGCGGCGCCCACCGCTGTCTCGGCTCGCACCTGGCCCGCATGGAGCTGCGGGTCGCCCTCGAGGAGTGGCACCGGTCGATCCCCGACTACCGCGTCGCCGACGGCGTGCAGCTCCGCTACTCGCAGGGCCTCCGGTCCGTGGAGAACCTGGAGCTGGTCTGGTGACGGGCGAGCAGCGGTTCCTCGTCGACGGTGAACTGGTCGACGCCGAGGGCGGCGCCACGTTCGACAACGTCAACCCGGCCACCGAGGAGGTGCTGGGCGTGGTCGCCGACGGCACCGCGGCCGACATGGCGCGGGCGATCGCCGCCGCCCGGCGGGCGTTCGACACCACCACGTGGGCCACCGACCACGCCTTCCGCGCCCGGTGCCTGCGTCAGCTCCAGGCGGCGCTGGAGGCCGAGCAGGAGGAGCTGCGCGCCGAGCTGGTCGCCGAGGTCGGCTGCCCGGTGCTCATCACCTACGGGCCGCAGCTCGACGCCCCCCTGCGCGAGGCCCTGAGCTGGCCGGCCGACATGATCGAGCAGTTCCCGTGGGAGCGGTCCCTCGGCGAGAAGGACCCGTTCGGCATGGGTCCCACCGAGCGCGAGGTCTGGAAGGAGCCGATCGGCGTCATCGGCGTGATCGTCCCGTGGAACTTTCCCATCGAGATCATCCTCAACAAGCTGGGCCCCGTCCTGGCCATGGGGAACACGTGCGTCCTCAAGCCGGCGCCGGACACGCCGTGGAACGCCACGCGGATCGGGCGGTTGGTCGCCGAGCACACCGACATCCCGCCCGGTGTGGTGAACGTGGTGACGTCGTCGGACCACCTCGTCGGCGAGGTGCTGACGACCTCGCCCCTGGTCGACATGGTCGCCTTCACCGGCTCGACGGTGACCGGCCGGCGGATCATGGCCGCTGCGTCCGAGACCCTGAAGCCCGTCTTCCTCGAGCTGGGCGGCAAGTCGATCAACCTGGTGCTCGACGACGCCGACCTGGCCGCCGTCGTGCCGTCCTCGTCGGCCGTGTGCTTCCACGGCGGCCAGGGCTGCGCCATGCCCACCCGGTTGCTGGTGCCCCGCTCGCGCTACGACGAGGCCGTCGAGCTGGCCGCCGCCGGCTTCGCCGGGGTCACCTACGGCGATCCCACGGACCCCGCCAACCTCATGGGACCGCTGGTGTCGAAGCGGCAGCAGGACCGGGTCCTGGGCTACATCGAGAAGGGGCGGGCCGAGGGCGCCCGGCTCGTCTGCGGCGGCGGCGTGCCGGAGCACCTGCCGACCGGCTGGTACGTGGAGCCGACGCTGTTCGTCGACGTCGACAACTCGATGACCATCGCCCAGGAGGAGATCTTCGGGCCCGTCCTGGTCGTCATCCCCTACACCGACGACGACGATGCCGTGCGCATCGCCAACGACAGCCCCTACGGCCTCTCGGGGATGATCACCTCGGGCGACCTCGATCGGGCCAAGGGCGTGGCCCGCCGGGTCCGCACCGGCACGCTCGGGCTGAACGGCGGCATCTGGTACGGCGCCGACGCCCCGTTCGGCGGCTACAAGCAGTCCGGCATCGGGCGCCAGTGCGGCCTCGAGGGCCTGGAGATCTTCACCGAGACCAAGACCGTCGGCTGGCCCGCCCAGCCCTGATCGCCATGAGGAGACGCCGTGCCCGGACCGTTGGACGGGATCCGCATCATCGAGGTCGCCAGCTGGATGTTCATCCCGTCGGGAGGCTCGGTGCTCGTCGACTGGGGCGCGGACGTCCTCAAGGTCGAGCACCCCGAGACCGGTGACCCCCAGCGCGGGCTGGTGACCTCCGGGCTGCTGCCGGGTGGCGCCGGCGCCGTGAACTTCATGATGGAGCAGCCCAACCGGGGCAAGCGCTCGATCGGCATCGACCTGGCGACGCCCGAGGGCCACGAGGTGCTGATGAAGCTGGTCGAGGGGGCGGACGTCTTCCTCACGAACTACCTGCCGCCCGTGCGCCGCAAGCTCTCGATCGACGTCGAGGACCTGCGCGCCCGGAACCCGGACATCGTCGTGGCCCGGGGGTCGGGCGCCGGACCCAAGGGGCCGGAGGCCGAGAAGGGCGGCTACGACGGGGCGTCGTTCTGGGCGCGGGGCGGCGTGGCCATGACCATGCCCGACCGCGAGGGATGGCCCCCGGGGCAGCCCACGCCGGCCTTCGGCGACGTGATGGGGGGGATGGCGACCGCCGGGGCCATCGCCGCCGCCCTGGTGAAGCGGGAGCGCACCGGTGAGACGAGCGTGGTGGACGTGTCGCTGCTGGCCACGGCGATGTGGCAGATCTCGCCCATGATCATCGCCTCCAAGCTCTTCGGGTTCTCGAAGATCCCCCAGGGCGACCGCACCAAGATGTCGAACCCCGGCGTCGGCACCTACAAGACCGCCGATGACCGCTACATCGCCCTGATCCTCCTGCAGTCGGACAAGCACTGGGACGACTTCGCCGTCCGGCTGGAGGCGCCCGACCTGGTGAGCGACCCGCGGTTCGTCGACTCCGCCGCCCGGGCCCAGAACGGGCCGGAGTGCATCGCCCGGCTCGACGAGCTCTTCGGTGCCCAGCCCCTCGCCCACTGGAAGGAGGTCTTCGCCACCTTCGAGGGCGTGTGGAGCCCGTTCCAGACCCTCGACGAGCTCTACGAGGACGTCCAGGTCGTCGCCAACGGCTACCTGCCGTCGATGACCGCCGGCAACGGCGACCCGGTGCAGCTCGTCGCCAACCCGGCCCAGTTCGACGAGGAGCCGGTCGTGGTGGAGCGGGCCCCCGAGCACGGCGAGCACACCGAGATCGTCCTCATGGAGGCCGGCTACGACTGGGACCAGATCTCCGCCCTGAAGGAGTCCGGCGCGATCCTCTAGCGCGAGCCGCCACGGGGGACTTCGCGGTAGGGCACGTCGCGGTCGGCGGAGGGCTCGCGGGGCAGGCCCAGGAGGCGCTCGCTGATGATGTTGCGCTGGATCTCGTTCGAGCCGCCCCCGAGCGACCCGCCCTGACGCCCGAGGGTGGCCCGCGCTCGCTCCTCGGCCGGGGAGATGGCGTCCGCCGGCCACGCCGCGGCGTCGACGCCCGCCAGCTCCAGGCCGATCTCGGTGGTCCGCATGATGGTGGTGGCGCCGAAGAGCTTCATGAGCGATCCGGCCGGCGGGGGCAGGGCGCCGCAGGTCAGGCCCTGGGTCACGCGCCGGACGAGCTGGCCGGCGACCAGCTGGTGCACGTGCGCCTCGGCGAGGAGCTGGCGGGCCCGGGGATCGTGGGCCCGACCCGCCGCCGTCACCAGGTCGGTGAACCGGGACGTGGCGCCGGGTCCCTCGTGACCGGACGAGTGACCGCTGGTGTACGGCGACCCGCCGCCCACCGCCATGCGCTCGTGGACGAGCAACCGGGAGGCGACGGACCAGCCGTCGTCGACGTCGCCCACCACGTCGGCGACCGGGATGGCGACGTCGTCGAAGAACTCCTGGCAGAACTCCATCGACCCGTCGACCTGGCGGATGGGCTCGACGGTGACCCCGGGCTGGTGGATCGGGAGGATGAACATGGTGAGGCCGCGGTGCTTGGGCACGTCCCAGTTCGTGCGGGCCAGGATCATGGCGAAGTCGGCGTCGTCGGCGCCCGAGCTCCAGATCTTCGAGCCGTTGAGGATGAAGACGTCGCCGTCGCGATCGGCGCGGGTGAGACAGCCGGCCAGGTCGGAGCCACCGCTGGGCTCCGACAGCATCTGGACCCACAGCTCCTCGCCCCGGAGGATCGCCGGCAGGTGCCGCTGCTTCTGCTCGTGGGTGCCCAGGTCCACCAGGGTGGCGGCGAGGATGCCGAGGGTCGGCACGTTGAACGAGACCGGCATGTCGTAGGGCCGCGACTCCTCGGTGAAGGCCCGCTGGTGCGCCACGGTGAGACCGAGCCCGCCGTACTCGGCCGGGAAGCCGATGCCGGCGAACCCGCCCGCCCACAGCCGGCCCTGGAGATCGCGCTCGAAGGCCCAGCGCTCGGAGCTGCGGAAGGCATCGCCGGGAGGTGCCGGGGGCATGGCCTCGGCCAGCCAGGCCCGGGCCCGGGCCCGGAACTCCTCGACCGGCTCGAGCTCCTCAGGTGCGGCCGCAGCGGTCACGAGGCGGCGCCCAGGAGCCGGGTGGCGATGCGCTCGGCGTGGTCCTCGGGGGTGCCGTGGGTGACCCGGTCGACGGTGAGGCGGCGCAGGTAGAGGTGCAGGTCGTGCTCCCACGTGACACCGATGCCGCCGTGGAGCTGCACGCAGTCCTGCACCAGCTCGGTGGCGTGGGGGCCGATCCAGACCTTGGCCGCGCTGGCCAGCTCGCCGGCGTCGTCGCGGCCGGCGGCGACGGCCCGAGCCGCGGCAGTGGCCGTGGCGTGACACGCCTCCAACCCGGTCCTGTCGTCGGCGACCCGATGCTTGAGCGCCTGGTAGGACGAGAGCGGCCGGCCGAAGGAGTACCG
>DASYLG010000143.1:0-5526 GCA_036009685.1 Iamia sp.
GACCATGTCGAGGGTGCGGGCGTTCCCCTCGACCAGCGCCCGGGCCGTGATCATCTCGCTGACGTAGAGCCGGGCCCCGAAGTCGCGGCAGAGCCGCCGGAAGGCCCGGTTGGTCACCCCGGCCATGGGGGCGAGGACCACGGGCACGTCGAGGGCGAGGGGCCCGATCCGCAGGGCAGGACCCGTCGCCGTCGCCGCCGGGCTCACGGGGCGTCCCAGAGGTCGACGACGGAGATCTCCAGCCGGCCCAGGAGGTCGCGCAGGGTCGGGAGCGACAGGCCCACGACGTTGGTGTGATCGCCCACCACACCTTCGACCCAGGGCGCCGAGCGCCCGTCGAGCGTGAAGCTGCCGGCGACCCGCAGCGGCTCGCCGGTGGCCACGTAGGCGTCGATCTCGCCGTCGGTCATGGGCCCGAACCGCACGACCGTCTCGGCCACCCGGTGAACGAAACGGCCGTCCCGTGCGTCGAGGAGGTGGTGACCGGTCCGGAGGATCCCCTCGTGCTCCCGCAGGGCGCGGATGCGCGCCGTCGCCGCGGCCGGGCTCTCGGGCTTGCCCCAGGTCTGGCCGTCGATGGTGAACAGCGAGTCGCAGCCGAGGACGACGGTGCGCGCCACCGCCGGCTCCAGCCGGGCCACCACCGCCTCGGCCTTGGCCCGGGCCAGGGCGGCGACCAGGACCTCCGGCTCGTCGGTGCCGATCTCGGCCGTGAGGGCGTCCTCGTCCACCGCGCTGACGACGACCGTCGGCTCGATGCCGGCCGCCCGGAGCAGGGCGAGCCGGGCCGGCGAGGCCGAGGCGAGGACCAGGTCGACCGGAGCCATCGCCCCATGATGCCGAGCGGCGCGCCACCGACCCCGGTCGATCCGCCCCCCGGTCGGACGAGGCCGGGCGGCTGAGGGAGCAGGCGGAGTGGACGGCGGGACGTACATCGTGGGGAGCGCGGCCATCGTCGCGGTGGTGGGCGCCCTGGTCCACGGGGCCGGGGCGGTGCGGCGGGCGGCCCTGCCCGGGTGGGCCGGGGCCCGGGCCGTCCTGGCCCAGACCGTCGTCGCCCTCGGTCTGGGGCTGTCCGTCGGCCGGCTGGCCGGAGCGGTCGGGCGGCTGACCGGGACGGTGGTGCTGCCCGCCGAGGTGGCGGTCGGGCTGCTCGCCGGCGTGGTCGCCGCCCGGCCCGGGGACGCTCTGCGCCCGGTGGCGGGCCCACCTCGGCGACCGCTACGACGTGGTCGTCATCAGCCCCTACGGCCTCCTCCCGCTGGCCGTCCCTCCCCCCGAGGTCTTCGACGGCGACCCCGCCGCCCACCTCATCGTCCGCGACGGGGTCGACGTCGCCTACCGCCTCGACGGCCCCCTCGACCCCACCACCTGCCCCGTCCGACCTGACCGGGGTCGGGTCCGTGGCCCCGAGGCACCGGCTGCTCGACGTAGGTGCCCACGCCGCCGCAGCCCGGACAGGTGGCCAGCGCCGAGATCACCTCCATCTGGGCGTCGAGCCGGGCGGCCCGGGGCTTGGCCAGGTCGAGCTGCATCGATGCGGTGGCGTTGGTCGTCATGCCCCGGAAGCCGAGGTGATCCGGGGCCGAGATGCCCCGCTGCCACTTCGAGACCCGGTGGGGTGCCGCCAGCGCCCCGGGCACGAACCACCGGTCGCCGCAGCGCACGCAGCGCCGCTCCACATCACGACGCCGGCGGATCCGCACCCCGCCACCTTCGCGCTGCGACCGCTCGACCGACTTCTCGGGGCCGAGATGGCCCGGCTCGCCGTGGACGGCAACATGACGCGAGCTGGCCATGGAAGCGCGCCGGGCCAGCAGGCATGATGCGCGGCATGGGAGGGGCGCCCGAGAACGGTGCGATCGTCATCGGCCCGCCGTCGGGAGGGGTTCCGGCCGGCGGGGCGGGCCGCGTCGCCGGGCGGGTCAACGCCCTCACCCTCGTGGTGCCGCTGAAGGTGGGGACGAGCGCGCTCCTGGGCGCCTGGCTCGTCGCCCTGAGGAGGGCGCCCGGTCCGCTGCGCCACCGTGCGGTGCGGAACCTCGATCAGCTCCGGTTCGTGTCCGCCATTCGGTGGTCGGTCCTCCCTCCCTTCCAGACGGCGCGGGGCAACCCGTTCAAGCGTCCCGCCGACCAACGGTGGCAGCTCCTGTTCGAGTCCAACTTCGACGGTGACACCGTGGCGAACACCTCGATGTAGTCCTGGGCGAGGTCGGCGCAACGACGTCGAGGGCGATGTCATGGGCCCGGCGCAGGTCGGGTCCGGGGCTCAGACCGACATCGGCGAGGTTCACGCGGGCGCGCTCGTAGGCCCGGAGGGCGTCGGCCTGTCGTCCCCCGGTGTGGAGGGCGATGACCAGCCCGCTCCAGAGCCGCTCCCGCAGGGGCTGCTCGTGGACGAGGGCCTCGAGCTCGGCGACCAGCTCGGTGCCCCGTCCCAGGGCGAGGGCGGCGCCGACCCGCAGCTCGACGGCCTCCATGCGGGCCTCCTCCAGGCGGGCGACGGCCGGGGCGGCGAAGGGGACGTCACCCACGTCGGCCAGGGCCGGACCCCTCCACAAGACGTCGGCCTCCCGGAGTCGGGCCACCACGCGGTCGGGGGCCGTGGCCGACCGGGCGAAGGCCACCGCCTGCTCGAAGCGATGGGCATCGACCCGCTCCGGTTCGACGTCGAGCCGGTACCCGCCGCCCGCGGTCGCGACGGTGCCGGGCGGCAGCGCGGCCCGCAGCCGCGAGACCTGCACCTGGAGGATCTTGCGGGCCGTGGGCGGGGGCTCGGCCCACAGCCCGTCCACCAGGGCGTCGGCGGTGACGGCCCGTCCGACCGACAGGGCGAGCCGGGCGAGGACGGCTCGCCGCTGCGCCCCGCCGAGGTCGACCGGCCCGGAAGTTCGCGACGCCGTGACCGGGCCCAGCAGGCCGATGCCCGTCACGACCTCGTCCTCGGTGCGCACCGGCCCCCGAACCACCCTCCGTCGGCGTTTACCGCCGCGCAACCGTACTGCAGGCCTCATCGTCGATGGTCGGGCCCATGGGAACGGGGAGCACCATCGGCCGGTCGGGGGACCGGAGGAGGTCTCCCGACCGGCCGCGGCGCGTCGCCGTCGTGTTCGACGACGAGGTGCAGCGGGCGGGGATGGCCGCCGTGCTGGGCGACCGCCCGGACGTCGGGGCCGTCGAGGAGGAGTCGATCGCCTCGGCCCTGGCCCGCAGCGGGTGGGCCGGCATCGACGTGGTGGTGCTCGACCCGTTCCGCCCCGACCCGGTGGGGGACCAGCTGGCGGGGGTGGCGGTGATCGAGAAGGTGCGCCGGGCCGAGGTGCCGCGCCCGCCGGCCGTCGTCGCCGTGGCCGGCATCGCCGCCGACGATGCGCTGCGCCTGCGAGCCCGCGAGGCGGGCGCCACCGGCTACGTCCACCGGTGGTGGGTGCCCGATGCGACCGAGCTGTGCGCCGAGGTCCTGAACGCGGCGGTCGACGGGGCGGGAGTGCCGCCCGTGGCCGATCGCGACGCGGTCGACCGCCTCGGCATCACCTCCCGGTCCCGCATCAACTCGGCCGTCGCCGCCGCGTGGGAGGAGGTCCTCGTCCCCGAGGCCGGCTGGGTCGGCCCGCGCGGGCGCAGCCGGGAGGCCCGCCGGGCGCGGTTCAACGCTGCCGCCCGGCTGCGCCCGGTGGCCGGCGACGGGCTCGAGCCCGAGCGCGACCAGACGCTCCCGTCCATCCGCCAGGTCCAACGGGTCGTCGCCTGGGCGACCCGTCCCGTCCCCGTCCTACCGACCCGTCCACCCCGGCCCGAGGAGGCCCCATGACCACGACCACACCGACGAGTGCGCACCGCCACGGGCAACAGGCGGACCGCCGAGCGGAGGGTCGGCGATGAGCGGCACCGACCTCTGGGAGTCCCTCGCCGAGGCCCTGGGGGCTCCGCCGCTGGCCGGCCAGGCGGCCCCTGACCCCCTCTTGTTCGGCTACGGCCAGGACCTCCTGACCAAGCGGCTCGACGATCGCCTCGCCGCCAGCCAGCCGCCGAGCCCCGCCGGCAACGACACCCCGACCGGGGCGCCCTGATCCAGTGGCGGCCTCGCTACCAGGGGCGGCGGCGGCTGAGGGGGACGGGCTTGGACCACCAGCGGCCGCTCCAGCGCCACCGGGCCGCCGTGGGCTCGCCCACGACGGCGGCCCGGGGCCAGGCGGCCTCCAGCGAGGCGACGATGGCCGCCGCCTCCTCGTCGGTCGGCGCCGGGCGGATGCCGCCCCCGTCCGTCACAGCGGCATGTTCCCGTGCTTGCGGGGCGGGAGCTCCTCGCGCTTGGTGCGCAGCATGGCCAGGCCCTCGACCAGCTTGCGCCGGGTGTCGGCGGGGTCGATGACGTCGTCGACGTAGCCCCGCTCG
Source organism: Iamia sp. (assembly GCA_036009685.1). GTDB lineage: Bacteria > Actinomycetota > Acidimicrobiia > Acidimicrobiales > Iamiaceae > Iamia. Next base: position 4,396 of record DASYLG010000143.1, read on the forward strand.
GCGGCCACGTACGGGTTGCACCACATCTCGCTGTAGTCGTCGACCAGCTCGGCCTTGCGGGCGACGGGGTCGGCGGCGGCGTTGATCTCGGTGCGGTTCAGGATCTCGACGGCGCCGGTGGCGCCCATCACGGCCAGCTCGGCGTTGGGCCAGGCGAAGGCCAGGTCGGCGCCGATCGACTTCGAGTTCATCACCACGTAGGCGCCGCCGTAGGCCTTGCGGGTGATGATCTGGATGCGGGGCACCGTGGCCTCGCAGTAGGCGTAGAGCAGCTTGGCGCCGTGGCGGATGATGCCGCCGTGCTCCTGGCCCACGCCGGGCAGGAAGCCGGGGACGTCGACAAAGGTGACCAGCGGGATGTTGAACGAGTCGCAGACCCGGACGAACCGGGCCGCCTTCTCGCTCGAGTCGATGTCGAGGACGCCGGCGTAGAACATCGGGTTGTTGCCCACGATGCCGACGGGCTGGCCGTCGATGCGGGCGAAGCCACAGGTGATCGACTGCGCCCACGCCGGGAAGTACTCGACGTAGTCCTCGTCGTCGACGATGACGCCGATGACCTTGCGCATGTCATAGGGCTGGTTGGGGCTGTCGGGGATCATCCCGGCCAGCTCGTCGCAGCTGCGATCGGGGTCGTCGGTGGGGACGGCCCGGGGCGCCTCCTCCATGTTGTTGGCGGGGAGGAAGCTGAGCAGGTAGCGGACGTCGTCGAGCACGGCCCGGTCGTCGGCGGCGGTGAAGGCGGCCACGCCGGACTTGGCCGAGTGGGCGTGGGCGCCGCCCAGCTCCTGCTGGGTCACGTCCTCGCCGGTCACCGTCTTCACCACGTCGGGACCGGTGATGAACATGTACGAGGTGTCCTCGACCATGAACACGAAGTCGGTCATGGCCGGGCTGTAGACGGCGCCGCCGGCGCACGGGCCCATGATCACGCTGATCTGCGGGGTGACGCCCGAGGCCTTGACGTTGCGGTAGAAGATCCCGCCGTAGGAGGCCAGGCTGACCGGGCCCTCCTGGATGCGGGCGCCGGCGCCGTCGTTGATGCCCACCAGCGGGGCACCGACCTTGAGGGCCAGGTCCATGAGCTTGTGGATCTTGTCGGCGAAGACCTCGCCCAGCGCCCCGCCGAAG
>DASYLG010000144.1:0-5337 GCA_036009685.1 Iamia sp.
ACCGCCATCCACACCGCCGAGGCCACGGCCGCTGCCGCCAGCCCGACGATGAACAGCCGGATCCGGCGGGGCCGGCGCAGCCCGACGGCGACCACGATGGGGAACAGGACGTACCACTGCTCCTCCACGGCCAGCGACCACAGGTGGCGCAAGGGCGACGGGACGCCGGCGAAGTACGACTGCTCGGTCACGATGAAGCGCCAGTTGGCCACGTAGCCCAGGGCGGCCAGGCCGTCGCCCCGGACGCTCGCCCTCTGCCCCGGGTCGATCAGGAACGGGGCGGCGATGCCCACCGCGCCGATCAGCACGATCAGGGCCGGCAGCAGGCGGCGGAGCCGGCGCACCCAGAACTGGCGGAGGTCGATGGTGTGGGTGCCGACCCGCTCCCGCAGCAGGAGCGTCGTGATCAGGTAGCCGGAGAGGACGAAGAAGACGTCGACGCCCAGGAAGCCGCCCGGCATCCAGGCCACGCCGCCGTGGAACAGCATCACGCCGACGACCGCCACCGCCCGCAGCCCGTCGAGCGCGGGGACATACGGCAGGGGGCGCCGGTCCCCCGCCGGGGCCGCCACCCGCGGGGCGGGCTGTGTCATGACCCGGGAACGGTATCGAGGCTGACCCCCGCGGACCGAGACGGCCCCACCCCCACCCGCCCCAGGTGTGGCCGAGGCGACTCACCCCCCTCGGCCTCCGGTGGGGCAGACGAGGCCCGCCCACCACAAGGCAGATCTCCCGCGAGACGACCGCCGCCCGGCGCAGCCGCTGGGGGCCTGGGGGTCGCCCCCAGAAGGGACGGCCGGAGGCGAGGAACGAGGCGGAGGCCGTCGAGAACAGCCCCGAGCGCAGCGAGGGCCCGTCAGTTCGAGGAAGAAACGAGCGAAGCGAGGCTTCTGACGAGAGAACGCGGGAGCGGCCCACCGCTGGGGACGGTGGGCCGCTCCGGGCCGGGCACGGTGGCGGGAGGCCGCCCCGGCGGTGTGGGATCGGCACTAGTTGGTGGGGGCCTCGCCGAGGGTGAGGGTGACCTCGACGTCGTCGCCCTGGCGGTCGATGTCGACGGTGACCTCGGTGCCCGGCTCCCGGCTGCGCACGGCGGCGACCAGGTCGGCCGAGCTGGCGATGGCGTCGCCGTCGAGCGAGGTGATCACGTCACCGGCCTCGATGCCGGCCTCGGAGCCGGGGCTGCCCGACTCGACCTGCACGACCTGGGCCCCGGACTGCTGGCCGCTGGCGTCGGCGGCGCTGACGCCGAGGTAGCCGTTGGTGATGGGCAGGCCCTGCACCAGGCGATCGGCCACGGCCCTGGCCGTCTCGATGGGGACGGCGAAGCCGACGCCGACGTTGCCCCCGGACTCGCTGGCGATCGAGTCGTTGACGCCGATGACGCGACCGGTCCGGTCGGCCAGGGCGCCCCCCGAGTTGCCGGGGTTGATGGGGGCGTCGGTCTGGATCATGGGGACGGCACCGCCGGGCGTCTGCACCGACCGGCCGACGGCGCTGACCACGCCAGAGGTGACGGTCTGGTCGAGGCCGAAGGGGCTGCCGATGGCGACGGCCAGCTGGCCGACCTCGGGGTCGCCGGTGGCCAGCACGGCGGCGGTGAGGCCGTCGGCCTCGACCCGCACCACGGCGATGTCGGAGCCGGCATCGGCGCCGACCACGTCGCCGTCGACCGCCCGACCGTCGGCCAGGCGCACGGTGACGGTGTCGGCCCCCTCGACGACGTGGGCCGCCGTCATGATCAGGCCCCCATCGGCGTCGTAGACGAAGCCCGACCCGAGCCCGGTCTGCGTCTCGAGCTGCACGACGGCGGGGCTGAGCGCCTCGGCGACCGCCGCGACCGGCTCGGTCGTGGTGTCGACGCCCTGGACCGTGCCGGTCGAGGCCGCCGGCTCGGTCGTGGTCGCCGCCGCGGGGGTGTCGTCGTCGGCCAGGGACTCACCGGCGGCGAAGCCGGCACCGGCGGCCCCGCCGAGCAGGAGGGCGACGAGGAGGGCGAGGCCGGCCCTCCTGGGCGCACGGCCCCTGCTCGGCGTGGAACCGGGCCCGGGCGCCGCCGGCGGGGGGCCGGCGGGCGGCGCACCGGGATCGGGACGGCCCCACCCGGAGGGGGCCGGAGGGAACGGCGCGCTCCAGGTGGGGTCGGGAGACCCGACGGGGGGCGCACCCGCCCCGGGCGCACCGCCCGTCGGGGGGAGGGTGGGCGGGCCGGCAGGCGGTGCCGGCGGCCAGTGGCCGGGGGGCGGGGGCGGGCCCGTGGGGGTGGGCGAGGGCCCGGCGGGAGCGGGCGGGGCGGGGTTCCAGGTCGACGTGTCCATCGGGTCCTCTGCGGTCGTTCGGGCGAGTGCCGAGCACCGTAGAGAGAGGCCCGGAAACCCTCGTGAAGGGCGCCGGCAACGTCGGCTAAGCAGAACCTGGGAACCACCTGGGAGCGCCGGACCGGCGCCGCGGATCACCCGTGGAACTCGTTGGTGGCGGCGACGCCGGCGGCGATGTCACGGTCATCGCGGCCGATGCGCAGCACCTCGGCGTAGTGCACCACCTCGGCCTCGGTGGCGTCGCGCCCGAGCATGTACTCGACGTCGTTGGCGGCCAGGAGGCGGCGGCTCTCGATCGAGCCGAGCACCTGGCGGGCGATCGTCCACCGGTTGGCCTGGGCCTCGAGCCGGTTGACGAAGTAGGCCTCGCTGGCGGGGTCGACGGGACGCAGGAGCGCCCGTTCGAAGAGACGATGGACGAAGCCGACGTCGGTCGCCCCGGCGGCGTCGTAGAACTCGTCCGAGGCGATGAACCCGACGACCATGTGCTCGTAGGGCCGGCCCCCGATCAGGTAGTCCGTCCAGAACTGCCGCTCCGGCGTGGCGAGCTCGCGGTCCAGGTAGGCCAGTCCGGGGCCCAGGATGAACGGCCCGTTGACGATGGCTCGCGACCGGGTGAGGGCGCGGGTGACGCTGATCCGGCTCGCCCCCATCTCCAGCCGGCGGGCCCAGAACCAGCGCTCGGCGTTGGTCGACGCCCGCCAGAAGACCTTCTGGTAGATCTTCTCGATGTAGGGGCCCTCGACCCGCTCGGGGAAGGGCTCGATGGCGGCCGACACGCAGCCCTCGGGGCCGTTGACCGGGTTGCAGCGGGCGATGGTCCCGCCCGGGATCTCGACCACGAAGCCATGGCCGAAGCGGCGGGCGTACTCACCCACGGGGTAGTCGGTCGAGACCCACTGAGCGCCGCTCTGGAAGGCGGCGTCGCGAGCGGTGACGTCGCCCTCCCGGGCCTCGACGGTGTCGGCGTCGGACCGGGTCCGCACCATGTAGCCATCGGCGACCAGGTCCTGGATGTGGGCCACGTTGCCGCGGGAGTCGTTGACCTTGACGAAGGCGGCGTCGTCCTGGCCCGGCGTGGAGTTGGTGAACAGCACCCGGTCCTGCAGCGTCGGGTGACCGGAGAGGTAGTCGGTGCGGTACCCGCCCTCGTTGTCCATGAGGAACATGACCTTGCCGCGGGAGTCCTCGAGGGTGGGCCAGCCGGTGCTGAGCACGCCCTCCTCGAGGGTCGCGGCGTCGCCCCGGATGTCGTCGGGGGTGATGATCTCCTCACGGGGGACGACGCTCAGGATCTCCTCGTCGAGGGCATCCATCCCGGGCGTGTCCCAGTCCTCGGGCACGACGAACGGGCCGGGGAACCCGACCGGGCCGTCCTTGAGCTCCAGGAGGATGGCGATGGGCAGGTGGTTCGGGTGGTCGTCGGACCAGGTCTCGACCGCCTCGAGACAGGCGACCAGCGTCAGGCAGGTCGAGCGGTAGTCGACGTCCTGGGCGTGGAGCACCTTGGTGCCGGGCTGCTGCATGGCGGCGTCGTAGGGGCCGTGGCCCGCCGCCTCCCGCAGGAGGGGGTCGGCGTAGAGGCCGCCCTCGTCGTCGCGGAAGACGTCGAGCTCGATCTGGCGGACCTTCTGCTCCTCGAACTGCTCGCCCAGCGGGGCGTGGGCGTACTGGAGGGCGTCGTCACCGTCGCCGATGAAGGCCCGGCGCACCTCGGTCTCCTCCGGCGAGGCGGCCAGGTGGTAGCTGTTGTGGCTGCCCACGACCTGGATCTCGTTCAGGTGGACCGGGTCGGTGACGGCGCCGGCCGGTGCCGGGGTCGGGCCCGTCACCCCCGCCAGTGCGCCGGTGGCCAGCACCGCAACCAGTGCGGCGCGCCGCAGCCGTCGTCCCATGGTCACATCGCTCACGTCGGAGTCCCCCTGGAGTCGTCGCCGCACCGGTGAAGGTAGCCGCCCGGTGGGGTCGAGGTGAACGGAGGGGGTCGGGAGGGCGGGCTGCCGCGGGCCGATAGCGTCGGCCGTCCATGGCGACGCTGGTCTGCTTCCACGCCCACCCCGACGACGAGGCCATCGGCGGCGGTGGTCTCATCCGCCTGGTCGCCGACGCCGGCCACCGCGTCGTGCTCGTCGTCGCTACCCGGGGCGAGCGGGGCGAGATCATGCCCGGCGTCCTCGAGGAGGGCGAGCAGCTGGCCCTGCGACGCACGGCGGAGGTCCACCGGGCCGCGGCGGTGCTGGGCATCGCCCGCGTCGAGTTCCTCGGCTACGTCGACTCGGGGATGATCGGCGAGCCGACCAACGACGAGCCGTGGACCTTCTGGCAGACCGACGTCGAGTCGGCCGCCCGCCGGCTGGCCCTGATCCTCGAGGAGGAGGCCGCCGACGCCATCACCGTCTACGACGACAACGGCGGCTACGGCCACCCCGACCACATCCAGGTCCACCGGGTGGGCATGCGGGCCGCCGAGATCGCCGGCGTCGAGCGGATCCTCGAGGGCACCATCAACCGCACCGCCCTCAAGCGCATGGCCGCGGCCCGCGCCGTCGGCGAGTTCGAGATGCCCGAGGGCGTCGAGCTGCCCGACCTCGACGAGGCCACCTTCGGCGTCGAGGAGGACGTGCTGACCCACGTCGCCGACGTCTCCTCCGTCGCCCTCGTCAAGCGCACCGCCCTGCTCGAGCATCGCAGCCAGGTCGCCGACGACCACTTCTTCCTCGCCCTCCCCGAGGAGGCCTTCATCGGCGCCTTCGGCACCGAGTGGTTCATCGGGCACGGCCCCCTGGACGACGACCGCTCGCCCTTCAAGGGCATCCTCCAACCCTTCACCCCCGAACCCGCCTAGCCATCCTCGTTCTCGGCACGGAAGTGCCCGGATATCGGGCTTTTCCGTGCTGAGAACGCGGTCAGGTGATGGAGCCGGCGGCCTTGAGGCTGGCGATCTTGGCGTCGTCGTAGCCGAGCTCCGACAGGAGCTCTTCGGAGTGCTGACCGGCGTGGGGCGGGGGGCGGTCGATGG
>DASYLG010000145.1:0-2287 GCA_036009685.1 Iamia sp.
CACCCTGACCTGCGCCGATCTGGCCGCCGAGCAGGGCTGCGCCGAGGACGAGGTCTTGGTCTGCTCGACCGGGCTCATCGGCATCCCGCTGCCCATCGCCGCCATCCGGGCCGGCATCCCCGACGTCGTGGCCGCCCTGTCCGGCGAGCTCGACGGGGGTGCGGCGGCCGCCGAGGCCCTGCGCACCACCGACACCCGGCGCAAGGAGGCGGTGGCGACGGCGGGACCCGCGGGGGAGGTGACCGTCGGGGGCATGGCCAAGGGGGCCGCCATGCTGGCGCCGTCGATGGCGACCATGCTCGCCGTGCTCACGACCGACGCCGAGGTCTCGCCCGAGGCCCTCCAGCGCGTCCTGGCCGCCGGCGTCGCCGGGAGCTTCAACTCGCTGCTGACCGACGGGTGCACCTCCACCAACGACACCGTCCTGCTGCTGGCCTCGGGCGAGGCCGGGCCGATCGACGAGCCCTCGCTGGCGGCGGCGGTCGCCGCGGTGTGCACGGCGCTGGCCGAGCAGATGGCCGACGACGCCGAGGGCGCCACCAAGGTCGTCCGTCTCACCGTCGCCGGTGCGGCGTCGGACGCCGAGGCCCGGATCGGCGCCGAGCGCATCGCCCGCAGCCTGCTCTGCAAGTGCTCGTGGTACGGCCGCGACCCCTACTGGGGGCGTCTCGCCAGCGAGCTCGGCTCGGCCGGCATCGGCTTCGACCAGGAGCGCATCGCCGTGGCCTACGGCGGCGTCACCGTGGCCGCCGGTGGGGTCACCGTCGTCCACGACACCGAGGCCGTCGCCGCCCACATGGACGAGCGGTACCTCGAGATCACCTGCGATCTCGGCCTCGGCCCCGGCACCGCGACCGTCCTCACCAACGACCTCACCCACGCCTACGTCGACGAGAACATGGGCACGAGCTGAGCGTCACACGAGGCCGGCGAGGCGGTAGAGGACGAGGCTGCCGGCGACGGCGACGTTGAGGGACGCTCCCATGCCGACCATGGGGATCTCGATGGCGAGGTCGGCCAGCTCCATGGCCTCGTCGGGGACGCCGTGGTGCTCGTGGCCGAGGAGGACGACGGTGCGCCCGCTCGCCGGCGCGAGGCGGGGGAGGGCGATGGCGTCCTCGGCCAGCTCGACGGCGACGATGGTCGACCGCTCCGCCTCCCGTCGGAGCCAGCCCTCCTTCGAGCCCCGCACCCGGTGGATGTGGGGGCGGTGGGAGAGGGTGTCGCCCTTGGCCGGGGCCTCGCGGTAGTGGGGCGTGTCGGGGACGGCCATGCAGGCGCCGACGGCGTCGCAGGTGCGGAGCAGCGTCCCGAGGTTGGCGCCGTAGGCGACCCACATCGGGGCCACGATCAGGTGGCCCCAGCAGGAGTGGGCGGTGGAGCGGCGCTGGGTGCGGATGTCCCGAGGCCGGGACCGGATGGCCCGGGTCACCGGGCGCCGAGGAGGCTCCTCGTGGTCATGGGGGCGTGGCTTGGCGGCGCCAGCGGGCCATCGACGTCCGTCGGCCCGATGCCGACGGCGGAGCGCCGAGCGTACCGCGGCCGGCGCGTGGCAGTGCGACCCCGCCGTCAGGCCACGGGTTCTCGGTCGCGCGGTCGGTCGCAGGCGGGCCGCCGGGCGAAGGTGACCCCGTGCGGGTGGAGGGTCTCGCCGGTGGGCCCCTCGTAGGGCTCGACCTCCGGCATGACCACCGGTGGGATCGGTGTGCCGGCGGGTTCGAGCACCCTGCCGGTGGCGGTGGTGAACACCACGCCGCCGGGGACGTCCGCGTTGCCGGTGATGCCGAGCAGGCCCTGGTGGTGCCGGCGGTGGTGGTGGGCGCACAGACAGATCAGGTTCCGGGTGACGGTGTCGCCGTGGTCCTCCCAGTGGACGATGTGGTGGACCTGGATCCACAGCCGGCTGTCGCAGCCCGGGACGCGGCACCCGCCGTCGCGGTGCTCGACCAGCCGCCGGACGCGGCGGGGGACGATCCGATGGGTCCGCCCGACCTGGACGGGGCGCCCGTCGGCCTGCCAGACGGCGGCGATGTCGCAGTCGCAGGTCAGGTAGCGCCGCATCGACGGCGGCAGGGCCGGGCCCATGTGCATCTCGGCCCGCCACGTCGCCGCGTCGTCGACCGGCGCCTGGAGGTGGATCAGCACCCCGGGCCGGGAGGCGACCTCGGCACCGGACGCGTCGCGACCGAGGACGGAGTGGGCGACGCCCACCAGGGCGTCGGCCCACGAGACCTTCTCGACACCGAGGGCGGCGTCGGTGCCGATCGTCGGACGGCCTTCGGCCGAG
>DASYLG010000146.1:0-1741 GCA_036009685.1 Iamia sp.
CGAGGGCCCGGCCGAGGTCGAGGACAGCCCGGACGATGGCGGTGTCGCCCGGGTCGGTGCCGAGCCCGGCGACGAAGGTCCGGTCGACCTTGAGGAAATCGGCCGGGAGGCGCCGGAGCCAGGTCAGAGAGGAGTTGCCCGTCCCGAAGTCGTCGATGGCCAGCCGGACGCCGAGGTCCTTCAGCTGCTCGAGGGTGGCGACGCCCTCGCCGGTGGCGTCGAGGAGGGTGTTCTCGGTGACCTCGAAGCAGAGGTGGGAGGCGTCGGCGCCGCTGCGGGCGATGGCCGCCCCCACCTCGACGGCGAACCCGGGGGTCGTGAGCTGGCGGCCGGAGAGGTTGACCGAGACCGTCATCGGCGGGGCGTCGAGGGGCTGGAGGGCCCGCCAGGCGCCGGCCTGGGCGGCGGCCTCGGCCACGACCCAGGCGCCGAGAGGGACGACGAGGCCGGTCTCTTCGGCGACGGGGATGAACTCCGCCGGCGGGATGAGCCCCCGCTGGGGGTGCTGCAGGCGGACGAGCGCCTCGGCGCCGGCCAGGGCGCCGCTGCCGAGGTCGACCAGGGGCTGGAAGTGGAGCCGCAGCCCGTCGTTGTCGAGGGCGTGGCGGAGCATCGCCTCCGACCGGAAGCGATCGAGGCTTCCGGCGCGGAGCCCGTCCTCGAAGAGCTGGGCCCGGTCGCGGCCGGTGTCCTTGGCCCGGTACATGGCGACATCGGCGTCCCACAGGAGCGACGAAGGGGTGGGGGTGGCGGCGCCGGCATCGGTCCCCGGAGCCGACAGGGCGATACCGACGCTGGCGGTGACCACGACCCTCTGCCCGGCGCCGATCGGGATCGGGACGGCGACGGCCTCCCGCAACCGGCGGGCGAGAGAGAGGGCCTCGTCGACGCCGCCGACGTCCTCGGCGAGGACGACGAATTCGTCGCCACCGAGCCGGGCCACGGTGTCGGCCGACCGCATGATGCGCTCCAGCCGGCGGGCCACCTCCACCAGGAGGTCGTCGCCGACGGCGTGGCCGAGCGAGTCGTTGAGCACCTTGAACCGGTCGAGGTCGAGGAACAGCACCGCGACCGACCCCGGCCGGCGCCGGGCCCGGGCCAGGGCCTGACCCAGTTGCTCCATGAGCAGGCCGCGGTTGGCCAGCCCCGTCAGCGGATCGTGCAGGGCGCGGTACAGCGCCCGCCGGAGCGGGGATTCGGACGCGAGCGTCAAGGGGCCACCGAAGCGGTCACAGACCGGAGTGTGAGGCCCGACGGGGTCAGAGTGAATGACCCGAAGGAACTAGTCCTGGGGTGCGATGGCCCCAAACCGGACATCGGTGCCGGCCGGCGGGCCCGGTAGGATGGCAAATTGGTGGTGAGTCGGCCAGGCGGCCGCGTGCCGGCTTGACCGGCCCGAGGAACGTCCGGACTCCATAGGGCAAGGTGCTGGGTAACACCCAGTCGAGGTGACTCGCAGGACAGTGCCACAGAAAACAGACCGCCGATGGCGACACACCCCCGGGGGTGCCGCACAGGTAAGGGTGCAACGGTGCGGTAAGAGCGCACCAGCGTCCGGGGTGACCCGGGCGGCTCGGTAAACCCCACCCGGAGCAAGGCCAGACAGGGGGAGGGCTGCCCGCCCGACCAAGACCCCCGGGTAGGCCGCAAGAGCCGTCGGGTAACCGTCGGCCGAGAGGGATGGCCGCCTCGGCGCCGCAGGGCGCTCAGACAAAATCCGGCGTATCGGCCGACTCACCAC
>DASYLG010000147.1:0-8358 GCA_036009685.1 Iamia sp.
CCCGAGGAACAGGCCGCCGAGCAAGACGCCCATCCACACGAGGGTCGCGGCCGCGTTCTTGGATTCGGGACGGCGAAAGGCCGGGACCCCGTTCGAGATCGCCTCGACGCCGGTGAGGGCGACGGCCCCCGACGAGAACGCCTTGAGGATGACGAACAGCCCGGCGGCCTCGGCCAGGTCGTGGTCGTCGGCGTACTGGGCGATCACCTCGCGCTTGCGCTCGGTGTCGATCTCGTGGACCCCGTCACCCAGGAAGACCTTCCCGAGACCCACCACCAGGAGCACCCCGAGCAGGATCACGTAGAAGTAGGTGGGGACGGCGAAGACCTTGCCCGACTCCTTCACCCCGCGCAGGTTGCCGATGGTGAGCAGGGCCAGGAACCCGAGGGCCAGGGCGACCCGGATGGCGGGCTTGTCGTTGAACTCGAAGGCCGAGCCGATGGCCAGCACGCCGGCCGAGATCGAGACGGCGACGGTGAGCGTGTAGTCGACGAGCAGCGACGCCCCCGCCACCAGGCCGGCCGTGGCGCTGATGTTCTCCCGGCTCACCACGTAGGCCCCGCCGCCGTTGGGGTAGGCGTGGATCGTCTGGCTGTAGCTGATCGCCACGATCGCCAGGAGCGCCACCGCGGCGATGGCGATGGGCACCAGGTACTTGTGGGAGGCGGGGAACATCACCGCCCCCATCAAGATGAAGAGCATCTCCTGGGTCGCGTAGGCCGTCGACGAGATCGCATCCGAGGCGAACACGGCCAACGCCGTCGGACGGCCGAGACGCTGGTGCTGCTCGTCGCTGGACGCCAAGGGCTGGCCGACCAGGAACCGCTTGAGCATCGTCGCCATGACACCTGCCGGATGACGGGTCGGACCGGGGTGCCGGACCGACCGGGGGCACCCTACGAGCGGCCCCCGGCCCGAGGACAGGGGTGACCGTGAAGGAAGCGTGAAGGTTCCCGGTTCGTGGACGGCCCGGAGACGGGCCCGCTTAGTCTCCGACGGCGGGCCGCGTGGTCCGGGACGGAGGTCCGAGTGCACGTCGTCGTGGTCGGATGTGGACGGGTGGGGGCCGGACTGGCGACCGCCATCGAGGCCCACGGCCACACCGTCGCCGTCATCGACCGCCGGCCGGCCGCCTTCTCCCGCCTGCCCGAGGGGTTCGGCGGCCGCACCGTGGTGGGCGTCGGCTTCGACCGCGACCGGCTGCGGGCCGCCGGCGTCGAGGAGGCCGGCGCCGTCGCCGCCGTGACCAGCGGCGACAACTCCAACATCCTCATCGCCCGGGTGGCCCGCGAGACCTTCGGCATCGAGCGGGTCGTGGCCCGCATCTACGACCCCCGCCGGGCCGCCATCTACGAGCGGCTGGGCATCCCCACCATCGCCACCGTCCAGTGGACCACCGACCAGGTGCTCCAGCGGGTCCTCCCCGAGCAGGCCGCCGTCGAGTGGATCGACCCCAGCGCCAAGGTCGTTCTGGTCGAGCGGATCGTCCCCGCCGGCTGGGCCGGGACCCCGGCGCTCGCCCTCGACGCCGACGCCGCCGGCGGGGCGCGGGTCGTCGCCGTCACCCGCCTGGGCGTGGCCCGGGTGCCGGCCGCCGAGCTGCTCCTGCAGGACGGCGACACCGTGCACGTCGCCCTCGCCGGGGATGCCGTCGACGCCCTCGACGAGCGCCTGGCCACCGGACCGGGAGGTCACCGATGAAGGTCGTCATCGCCGGAGGCGGGGCCGTGGGGACGTTCATCGCCACGTCCCTGGTCGAGGCCGGCCACACCGTCACCATCGTCGAGGTCGACCGGGGTCGGGCCGCCGCCGCGGTGGAGGCGGACGAGACGCCCGGTGTCCGCTGGGTCGTGGCCGACGCCTGTGAGGTGAGCGAGCTGGCCGGCGCCGACGTCGAGCACGCCGACGTGGTCGCCGCCGTGACGGGTGACGACGAGGACAACCTCGTCATCTCTCTGCTGGCCAAGCAGGAGTTCGGCGTGCCCCGCGTGGTGGGGCGGGTCAACAACCCCCGCAACGAGTGGATGTTCACCGAGACCTGGGGCGTCGACGTCGCCGTGTCGACCCCCCACCTTCTGACCGCCCTCGTCGAGGAGGCGGTGTCGGTCGGGACGCTGGTCCGGCTGCTGTCGCTGGAGGGGGGCAAGGCCCGGCTCTCCGAGGCCACCCTCACCGACGACTCGCCCGCCGTCGGCCAGGACCTGGCCCAGCTCCCGCTCCCGCGCAGCTGCACGGTGGTGGCCGTGCTGCGCGAGCGCCGGGTGGTGGTCCCCCGCGGCGACACCGTCCTCCACGCCGGCGACGAGGTCGTCGTCCTCACCACCGGCGACGTCGAACCCGAAGTCGTCCAGGTCCTCCTCGGCTGACCGAGAGCGCCGCGCCACCAGCTCCGGCACCAGCGCGATCGAAGGCGACGGGCGTTCAGCCCGGCGCAGCCGCAGGGGGCGTGGGGGGAACCCCCACACGAAGAGGCGTGGCGGCGAGGAACGAGCCGTCCGCCTCTGGGAAGACCTTCGGCCCCGAGCGCAGCGAGGGCCCGTCAGCTCGAAGGAACGGAGTGAGCGCCAGCGAACGAGTGACTGAGAAGGGTGTACTCCGGGTTGAGGAAGACGAGGCGGCCGCGCTCGCGGCGGGCCATGCCGTCGACCTCGACGGGGCGGCCGGGGTCGAGCCCGCCGACCCGGGTGCGGCCGGTGAAGACCGCCACGGCCCGACCGGAGCCGTCGTCCACGGTGACCTCGAGCGACGGCGCCCCGGACCGCGGGACGACCTGGAGGCCGGCCACCTCGCCCCGCACGCGGGTGAAGCCCCGCTCGGCGGCGGCGCCGATGGGCGTGGCGTCGTCCGAGCCGAAGCGTCGCTGGAGCGACTCGGCGTGGAGGTCGTCGGTGGTGCGACCCAGGTTGCGGCGGAGACGGTCGAGCACGGGCTACTTCGTCTGCTTGGCCTTGGTGGTCTTGGCCTGCTCCTCGACCTTGTCGACGCCCTTCTTGGCCGCGCCGGCCACCTTGTCGATCTTGTCGGAGTGCTTGTGCTTGGTCTTGTCGTCGATGAGCCCGGCGGCCTTGTCGATGCCGTCGTCGACCTTGCCGGCGTTGTCGGCGATGGCGTCGGTGACCTTGTCGATGGCGCCGCTCTTCTTGAACTTGTCCAGGAACCCCATGGGCCTCTCCTCTGGTCGGTCCGGATCGACCCTACGCCGCTAGGCGATGACCTCCACGGGGGTGCCCGTGGGCGACAGCTCGGTGACGGCGTCGATGTCCTCGTTGCGCATGCGGACGCAGCCGTGGCTGGCGGGGGTGCCGATGAGGGCCGGGTTCTGGGTGCCGTGCATGGCGACCTGGCCGATCCCGCCGCCGAAGCTCTCGTACACCTCGGAGAAGCCGGTGAAGCTGAGCTGGCCGGTGCCGTAGGCCTTGTGCGGGGGCGAGAGCCGGATCACGCCGTCGACGAAGAAGGTGCCGAGCGGCGTGGGTGACTCGGCCTTCCCGGTGGCGACGGACGCCTGGTAGATCTGCTCCTCGCCGTGGAACACGGTGATCCGGCGGGCCTCCCGCTCGATCACGATGTGGTTCTGGACCCGCCGGAGGGTCACGTCGGCCCGCTTGATCCAGGCGAGGGCCGAGTTGGGGCGGGACATGAGCTGGACGTGGAGCCAGTCGGCGGTGCGCTCCCGCACCAGGAAGGTGAGCGCCAGCCCCTCCCAGCTGGGGTTCTCCATGACCCGGCCGCTGGGCACGGGCACGTCGGGCGCCGAGAAGAGGGCCACGCCGGGACCGGTGGCATCGGCCACCAGGAAGGTGTCGGTCCACGGCCGGGGCAGCGGTGGGGCGATGGCCAGCCCGTCCTCGGCCGGGGTGGCGGGCATCGTCGTGGTGGTGGTGGAGGTCGTGGTGGTGGCCCACGAGCCCTCGAGCTCGGCGCCCGGGACCTCGGCGCCGGCCGCGGCCACGGTCGTGGCCACCTGGTCGGGCTCGTCCGCCGCCACCGCGACGCCCACGGCGACGGCGATCAGGACGACGACACCTCCGGCGGCGACGCGGCGGGTCCGTCGGCGGAGGCGGCGGAGCGCAGGCGCGTCGCCCCGCGAAGCGGCGGGCGCCGGGTCGGGGCCAGGGGCGTGATCGGGGTCGCCCACCCCGTGGAGGCTACCGACGGCCCGGCGCCGGCGGGCCTCGGCCCCACCGCTTCTGTCAATCCTCGTGTCCCTCCACGGTGCATGGCGGTTGACAGAAGCGGGGTGGCGGGGCGCGTCAGGCGGGATCGGGACGGAGCCAGCTCCCGTCCCACACGGTGGGGGTGGTGGGCAGGGTGGTGCGGTCGAGGGGCGACGGCACCGGGCCCGGGTCGGGCAGGCCCAGCGACCCGGCCAGGCGGGCGCGCACCAGGGCGGGCGGCACCCCGGCAGCGGTGGCGTCGGCCAGCGTCACGGCGCCGTGACGCTTGGCCAGGCGGGCCCCGTCGGGACCGACCACGAGGGGCACGTGCAGGTAGGCCGGGACGGGCAGGCCCAGCACCCGGGCCAGGTGGGCCTGGCGGGGCGTCGACGGCAGCAGGTCGTCGCCCCGCACCACCTCCTCGACGCCCTGGGCGGCGTCGTCCACCACCACCGCCAGGTTGTAGGCGGGCAGGCCGTCGTTGCGGCGGAGCACGACGTCGTCGACCACTCCGTGCACCGGGCCGTGCCGGGCATCGGTGGCGGCCACCTCCTCGCCCGTGCTCCGCAGGCGCAGGGCCGGGGGACGGCCGTCGGCCTCCCGCGCCCGGCGCTCGGCCGCGGTGAGGTGGCGACAGGTGCCCGGGTAGGCGTCGGACGGCGCGTGGGGGGCGCGGACGGCCTCCCGGATCTCGCGCCGGGTGCAGTAGCAGGGGTAGGTCAGGCCCGCCGCGACCAGCCGGGCCAGGGCGTCCTCGTAGAGGTCGCGCCGCTCGGACTGGCGGACCGGCGGGCCGTCCCCGTCGAGGCCGAGGGCCCGCAGGTCGGCGAGCTGGCCGGCCTCGTGCTCGGGCCGCGACGAGGGGTCGAGGTCCTCGACCCGCAGCAGGAACGGGCTGCCGTCACCCCGCGCCGCCCACCACGCCAGGAGGGCGGTGCGCAGGTTGCCCAGGTGGAGAGGGCCGCTGGGGCTGGGGGCGAAGCGACCGACGGCCACCCGTCCACCTTCGCAGTTCAGGTCTCGCGGAGCGGCGTCGGGCGGGGGTCGAAGACGAAGAGCGGGGCCAGGTCCGGGGGCGGGATCGGATCCCAGTCGAGGGCCCGCACCTCGCCCCGGGACCGGCGCCCGAGACGGAGCCGCACGACCTCGAAGGCGCTCGTCCGGAGGCGATAGACGGGGCCGGGTCCGGGGGCCGAGCGCAACGTCGGGCCCTCGGCCAGCTCGACCTCGAGCGTCCAGGACGCCTCCATCCGGGTGACGAGGGCCTCGGCCCCGGCGATCACCACGCCCTCGGTGCGGGCGCCCGGGCGGTCGAGGGCCAGGCGGACGTCGTGCTCGTGGGAGATCACGTCGAGCACCGCCGGCCAGATCTGCCCGGCGGTGACGACCTCCTCGAAGGGAGGAGCCAGGTCGGCCCAGCGGGCCAGCAGCTCGGGTCCCGGAGCGGCGGCGTGCCGGGCGACCTGCTCGGCGGTGACGTCCTCCGACGGCGGCCCGCTGATCCGGCCGGCCAGGGCGTCCTCGACCGTTCCCATCAGGTGGCTCACCACGCCCCGCACGGTCCAGCCCGGACAGGCCCGCACCGGCTGGTCCCACCGGTCCTCGGGCTCATCGGCCAGGAGGGCGCACAGCCGCTCCCGCCCCCGCCGGTACTCCTCCCCCAGCGCGAGCACCGGGTGCTGACCCGTCTCGTCCGCCCTCGCCGCGTCCGCCGTCGGGGCCGTCTCGGTCACCCCGCCATCGTGCCCCACCCCCCACCGCCTCGCCCGGCGACGGGATCAGCCCGGCCCAGCCCGGCGATCGATCAGGTCTCCTTGGGCATGGACTCGAACCGGGTGAGGTGGGCGAGGAAGCTGAGCCGGGCGACGCCGGTGGGGCCGTTGCGCTGCTTGGCCACGATGACCTCGGCCAGGCCCTGGTTGTCGGGCGTGGGCTCGTAGACCTCGTCCCGGTACAGGAACATGACCACGTCGGCGTCCTGCTCGAGCGAGCCGGACTCGCGCAGGTCCGAGAGCATGGGCCGCTTGTCGGCCCGTTGCTCGAGGCCCCGGTTGAGCTGGGCCAGGGCGACCACCGGGCACTCGAGCTCACGGGCGAGGAGCTTGAGGCCACGGCTGATCTCGGCCACCTCCACCTGGCGGCTCTCGGCGTTGGTCCGGCCGGTCATCAGCTGGATGTAGTCGACGACCACCAGCCCCAGGGTGCCGACCTCGCTGCGGAGACGCCGCGCCTTGGAGCGGATCTCCATGATGGAGACGTTGGGGTTGTCGTCGATCCAGATCTTGGCGTCGCCCAGCCGGCCCATGGCCGTGGCGATGCCGTTCCAGTCGGCGTCGGAGAGCCGGCCGTTGCGGATCTTCTTGGAGTCGACCCGGGCCTCGGCGCAGAGGATCCGCTGGACCAGCTCGAGCTTGCTCATCTCCAGCGAGAACAGGAGCACGGAGGCATCGGCGCGCATGGCCGCGTTGGTGGCCATGCCCAGCGCCAGGGCGGTCTTGCCCATGGCGGGGCGGGCGCCCACGACGACCAGGGCACCGGGCTGGAGACCGGCCGTCATCTCGTCGAGGTCGTAGTAGCCGGTGGGCGTGCCGGTGATCTCCGAGCCCCGATCGTGGAGCTCCTCGATGCGGGTGAGGGTCTCGCCCAACAGGTCGGTGAGCTGGGCCGTGGTGCCCTCGCCCTCGTGCCGGGCGATGTCGAACACCAGCGACTCGGCCTCGTCGACCGCCTTGCGCACGTCCTCGGGCACGCCGTAGGCCCGCTCGGAGATCGATCCGGCGGCGCCGATCAGCCGGCGCAGGAGGGAGTGGTCCTTGACGATGCGGGCGTAGTGGGCGGCGTTGGCCGTGCCCGGGGCGTCGGCCTGGAGGTCGACGAGGGCGGCGGTGCCCCCGGCGGCGTCGAGCAGGTCGCGCCGGCGCAGCTCGTCGGCCACGGTGATCGGGTCGGCGACCTCGCCCTTGCCGGTGAGGACGGTGATGGCCTCGTAGATGTGGGCGTGGGCCGGGCGGTAGAAGACGTCGGCCCCCGGCACGACCTCGGCCGCCGCCGCCACCGCGTCGCGCGACAGCAGGAGGGCGCCGAGCAGAGCCCGCTCGGCGTCGAGGTTGTGGGGCGGCACCCGGCTCCCCGAGCCACCGGACCCACCATTCGACCCGGACCCGCCGCTGGCCCCGCGCCCGCCGGCCGGGCGCCGTACGGGCGCCAGGTCGGACGGCGGCTCGTCCTCGAACGGAGGAGGGTCGTCGAAGGGTGGGGCGTCGGTCATCGCAGGCGGAGCTCGGGGTGATCGGAGGAGGCCCGGCGGTGCGGGCCCGGAGGCGAGGATGGGGCCGGGCGCGCCACGTCGAACACGGGCCCACGTCTCCGGACCGTTCCCCTCCGCGCCGCGCTCCCGGCGTGGTGCCACCCTCGCCCATGGCGGTTGTGGATCGCTAGCCCCTCTGCTTGTGGACCGGGGTGTGGATGAGGTGGCCGGGCTGTGGACGGGAGAAGGCGACAAGGTGGCGCGCCGGCGCGCGAGGGGCCGGCCGCGCCGGGCCGGCCCCTCGTCTGACGTTCGGTGTGCCGTGCGATCCGGGCCAGGCCGGATCGCCGATGCATCAGGCCCCCACGACCTCGATGTGGACGGGGAACTGGACCGCAGGGTGGAGCCGGGCGGTGAGCTGGTGCTCGCCGGTCTCCTTGATCGGCTCGTCGAGGACGAGACGACGACGGTCGATGACGATGCCGGTCTGGGTCTCGATCGCCTCGGCGATCTCGGCGGTGCCGACGGACCCGAACAGGCGTCCCTCGGTGCCGGCCTTGGCCGTCACCGTGACGGTCGTGGGCACCAGGACCTTGGCGATCTCCTCGGCCCCGGCCCGATCGGAGGCGTCCTTGACGGCCCGCCGACGGCGCATGCCCTCGGCCTGGCCCTCGGAGCCCCCGGTGGCCTTGACGGCCAGACCGGCGGGGAGGAGAAGGTTGCGGGCGTGGCCGTCGGCCACCTCCACCACCTCGCCCTTGGTGCCGACGCCATCGACGTCGGCATGGAGCACGATGCGCATCAGGCCTCGACCTCCTCGATCGCCAGCTCGTCGGCCAGCGTGGCGTCGAGATCGCCCTCGCCCTCACCGTCACGCCCGGTGGGCGGCGGCGCGGTCGGGCGCGGCATCGGGCCGTCGGGACGCAGGCCCCGCTCGCCCCGCTCGCCGCGGTC
>DASYLG010000148.1:0-2116 GCA_036009685.1 Iamia sp.
CGTCGGGACACGACCGGTGGTGATCCCACGGATCGTCCCGTGACGGACGATGACGGGGACGGCGTCGGGCCGGGACCGCTGCCACCGGAGGACCGGCTCTGGCGCCACCCGTCCGAGGTGGCCCGCGCCGCGGCGGCCGAGGCGGCGTCCTCGGTCGAGCCCGACCTGGCCCCCGGGGCCGATTCGCGGCGCCGCCGGGTCCTCGTCACGGTCGGCCTGCTCTCCGGCCTCGCCGGGGCGGCCGCCACCGTCGTCTCGCTGGCCGCGCTGGGCGCCTTCACCGCCCCGGTCGCCGAGCGCGACGTCGCCGGCACCACCGCGCCCCCCACCACCGCCGCCATCTCGGCCACCGCCATCGCCACCAGCGTGGCGCCGGCCGTGGTCGAGGTCACCGCCACCGTCGGTCTGCAGACCCGCCGGGGCTCCGGCGTCGTCGCCCGCTCCGACGGGCTGATCCTCACCAGCGAGCAGCTGGTGACGGGAGCCTCGACCGTCGTCGTGACCTGGCCGTCCGGGCGCCAGGTCGAGGCCGTCCTCGAGGGGGTCGACGACCTGACCGGCCTGGCCGCCATCACCGTGGCCGGCACCGGGTACCCGGCCGCCACGCTCGACATGACCCCGCCCCGGCCCGGCGACCAGGCCATCGCCGTCAGCGCCCGGTACGGAGGCGATGCCCCGACCGTGGTCGACGCCACGGTCAACGTCACCAGCACCCACGTCGAGGCGGGCGACGCCGTCCTCGTCGGGCTGATCGAGACCGACCACGCCGTGCCCGAGGACGCCGACGGCGGGGCGCTGGTGGACGACGACGGGAACCTGCGGGGGATCTGCGTGGCCCTGACCCAACGGACCGATGCCGGCTGGGCCGTTCCCGCCGAGGTCGCCCTGCGGGTCGCCGACGACCTCCGGCGCCTGGGTCGGGTCGACCGGGGCTGGCTGGGCATCGGCGGCGAGCCCGCCGCCACCGCCGGCGCCGTCCCCGCCGGCTTCGCCGTCGACCTGGTGATGCCCGGGTCCGCGGCCGAGCTGGTCGGCCTGGCCCCCGGCGACGTCGTCCTCTCCGTCGACGACCAGCGGGTCCGGTCGCTGTACGACGTCAAGGCCGCCCTGACCCTCACCCGGCCGGGCCAGTCCGTCGTGCTCGAGGTCAACCGGGGCGACCAGACCACCGTCGTCGAGGCCGTCCTCACCGCCACCCCCGCCTGAGGCGAGCCTTCCGTCCCCGATGGCTCACGAGGTGCCAGGCACCTCGTGAGCCGCTACTTGCGGGCGCGCCTCACGGTGGCCCAGACGGCGGCGCCGACGCCGGCGGCGAGGGCGCCCCCGGTGACGCCGAGCGCCAGCTCCTGGCGGCGGCGGGGGCTGAGCGTGGCCAGGGCGGTGGCGGGTGTGCCGTCGACGAAGGCCTCCTCGTTGGAGTGCTGCGGCACCCAGCCGTCGGCCCGGAGCCGGTCGTTGGCCACGACCCACGGGTGGCGGGCGTAGGGCACCAGCCCCGGCGGGGTGGGAGCCAGGCGCAGCCGCCAGCGCAGCCGGGCGACGCGGTCGCCCAGGCGGCGGGGCAGGCGGACCTTGGGCGTGCCGGCGTCGAGGGCGGTGTACTCGGCCCCCCGGAGCCAGCCGTCGGGGGCCACGTTGCGGGCCCCGTCGAGGCGGGCCGTGGCGGCCAGGACGACGGCGGCGGTGAGATCCTCGACGTGGACGAACTGCGAGGGCGGGTCGCCGTCGACGTCGGCCACCCGCCGCGTGGTGTGGAGGGCACGGGCGAGCCAGCCGTCGGGGCCGTCGTCGCCCACCACCGGGGCGGGTCGCAGCACGGTGGCGGTGGTCGACGGGTGGTCGTGGCGCCACTCGGCCAGGCGGCGCTCGATCTCGGCCCGCTGCACGGCGTAGGCCAGGTCGGGGCAGGGACGGAGGGTGGCGTCCTCGGTGAGGGGCATGGCGTTGTTGGCCCAGGCCCCGTACACGGCCGCCGACGACAGGAGCACGACGTGCTCGACGCCGACGGAGCCGGCGGCGTCGAGGAGACGCTGGGCGGCGACGACGTCCTCGGCCGCCTCGACCGCCGGGTCCTCATCGAGGCTGGCGCCGAAGACCGACGCCAGGTGGACGAGCA
>DASYLG010000149.1:0-7624 GCA_036009685.1 Iamia sp.
CTCGACCTCTGGCAGGCCGTGGTCGACCAGGGCAAGGCCGACGGGTCGCTCCTGGCCGCGGTCGACACCACCGCCATGGTGCGGATCGCCACCAGCTCGATCCACGCCCTGATCGACACCGTCCGCTACGGCAGCCACCCCGTCCCTGCCAGCCAGGCGGACGTCCTGACCGCCACCCTCCAGGACGTGCTCCTCGGCGGGGCCGCGACCCGACGACCGCGGAAGCGATCCGCCTCGTGACGGCGCGCCTGCCGCTCCCCTCCCCGGCGGCCATGGAGGAGCTGTTCGAGGCCACCAAGAACTGGGATCGGTGGGGCGAGGACGACCGCGGGACCCTGGCGCTGATCACCCCGGAACGGCGCGCCGCGGCGGCGGCCCTGGTCACCACCGGCCAGATCGTCAGCCTGGCTCACGACCTCGACCTGGAGGCGACGCTCGAGACCCCCGAGCCGGCCGAGCACCGCATGCTCGCCTGCGGCCACGACCGGGTCGTGCCCGGGCTCCCCGGCTACGAGGCGTCCCGCGACGCCATCGGCACCGAGGTCCACGGCATGGGCATCACCCACGTCGATGCGCTGTGCCACATGTTCGTGCGGGGCCAGATGTTCAACGGCCTGTCGGCCGACCTGGTCACCGAGGACGGGGCCGAGCGGAACTCGGTGATGGCCCTGGCCGGCGGCGTCGTCGGGCGGGGGGTCCTGCTCGACGTCCCCGCCCTGCGGGGCGAGCCCTACGTCGACCCGGCGGAGCCCATCACCGCCGGCGACCTCGACGCCGCGGCCGTCCGGCAGGGCAGCGCCGTCGGGCCCGGCGACCTGCTCGTCGTCTCGACCGGCCGCGACGCCCGGCGGGCGGCCCACGACGGCCGGCTCAGCCCGTTCGAGTCGCTGGCCGGGATGCACCCGGACTGCCTGCCGTGGCTGCGCCGGCGCGACGTCGCCGTGCTGGCCAGCGACGGGATCTCCGACCCCATGCCGGCCGGCCCCGTCGCCGGCTGGCCGTTCCCGATCCACCAGGTCGCCATCGCCGGGATGGGGATGGTCCTGGTCGACAACCTCCGCCTCGACGACCTCCTCGCGGCCTGCGCCGCCCACGGGCGCTGGGAGTTCCTGCTGAGCATCGCTCCGCTGCGGATCCCCGGGGGCACCGGCAGCCCCGTGAACCCCATCGCCATCTTCTGACGGCGCTCCCCGCCGGTGGGGAGAGCCGACGACCACGAAGGACCGACCATGCACGACCTCCTCATCCGCGGCGGCCTCCTCGTCGACGGCACCGGCGTCCCCGGGCGGATCGCCGACGTCGCCGTGAAGGACGGGCGGGTGGTGGCCATCGGCCGGCTGGCCGGCGAGGCCGCCGTCCGCACCATCGAGGCCGACGGCCTGGTGGTGGCGCCCGGCATCGTCGACGCCCACACCCACTACGACCCCCAGATCACGTGGGACGGGCTGTGCGACACCTCCTCGCTCCACGGCGTCACCACCGTCGCCGCCGGCAACTGCGGGTTCGGAGTGGCGCCGTGTCGCCAGGACGACCACGAGTACCTGGGCCAGCTGTTCGCCCGGGTCGAGGGCATGGACCTGGCCGCCCTCGAGCAGATCCCCTGGGAGTTCGAGACCTTCGGCGAGTTCCTGGCCACCCGGACCGGGCGCCTCGGGGTGAACCTGGGCATGTACGTCGGCCACTCGGCCATCCGGCGCTGGGTGATGGGTGACGCCTCCTACGAGCGGGCGGCCACCGAGGACGAGCTGGCCGCCATGGTCCACCTGGTCGACGACGCCATGGGCCACGGCGCCCTGGGCTTCTCCTCGTCGCTGGCGCCGACGCACCTCGACCTGGCCGACCGACCCATCCCCAGCCGGCTCGCCACCCTGGACGAGGTGCGGGCCCTGGCCGACGCCGTGGGCCGGTACGGCCGGGGCTCGATCGCCTTCGCCCCCGAGAGTGCGGTCGAGGGGATCTCGCCCGAGGACCGCGACCTGCTGATCGAGCTGGCCCGCCGGGGCGGCGTCCCGTCGATCACCCAGGGGCTTGGGGGCCGGTCGAAGGTCGACGCCCCGACCAAGACGTGGGAGGAGTCGCGCCGCTTCCTCGACCGCTCGGCCGAGCTCGGCTCCCCGGTGTACTCGCTCCTCATGACCCGGGCGCTGAACGGGCCCTTCACCCTCGCCGAGGGCACCACCCGCTACGAGGGCGTGCCCGAGTGGAACGCCCTGATGGGGGCGACCCGGGAGGAGCAGCGGCGCCTGCTGGCCGACCCCGACGCCCGGGACCGCCTGCGGACGGCGATCGACCACCCCAACCGGGACCCGGGGGCGGGATCGACCCTGCCCCCGCCGTTCTGGGAGAGCCTGCGGCTGTCCGACACCCGGGTCGTCGGCGACCAGCGCTGGCTGGGCTCGTCGATGACCGAGGTGGCGGCGGCGAGCGGCCGCCACCCGGCCGACGCCATGCTCGACCTGGCCCTGGCCGACGATCTCGACGCCGTCTTCCACTGGTCGAACGAGACCCCGGCGTGGCGCGAGCTGCTGCGCGACGTGCAGAAGCACCCGCAGATGATCGTGGGCGTGTCCGACGGCGGCGCCCACCTGGACCGCGACGACGGCCAGGAGTGGTCGACCCACTTCCTCGCCACCTGGTGGCGGAGCGAGAAGGTGTGGCGGCTGGAGGAGGCCATCCGGCTGATGACCGCCGTGCCCGCCGCCATCCTCGGCCTGACCGATCGGGGGATCCTGGCGCCGGGGTGGCCGGCCGACGTCTTCCTCTTCGATCCCCAGCGCATCGACGTGGGAACGTGCCGGATGGAATCCGACCCCGTCGTGGGCGTCCCCCGCTTCCGGGGGGTGCCCCAGGGCATCCTGGCCACCATCGTGAACGGCGAGGTCATCGTCGACGACGGCGTGCGCACCGAGGCCCGCCCCGGCCACGTCGTGCGCCCCCGGTGAGCGTGCTCCTGCTCGGCACCGAGGCCCCGGAGGTCGCCGTCCTCGTCGAGGCCCTCGACGCCGACGTGCTCCCGCTTCCCACCCAGTTCGCCGAGGGGGGCGCCACGGACTGGCCGTGGGCCGACGAGCTGGAGCGATGGCGAGCCGCCGCCAGCGACGGGCCGGTGGTGGACGCCGTGGTGGTGGCGGCATGGGTGCGCTCCCCCGCCGGGCCCGTGCCGCTCGATGGCGTCGGCCTCGACGCCTGGGTGGCGCGGGGCGAGCTCCCGCTGGCCCGCTGGTTCGCCGCCCTCGGCGCCGCCGTGCGCCGGTGCGCCGACGGTGGCGCGGTCGTGGCCGTGGTCGAGCGCCCGGCGCCGCTGGACTGCGCCGGGTGGGCGCCGGAGACCGGGGTGGCCGACGCCGTCGAGGCCATGGTGCGCTCGCTGGCCCGATCCGAGGGCGGGCGCGGCGTGCGGGTCAACGCGGTGACGACGCCGGTCCGCCTGGTGGACGGGCCGGTGGTCGACCCGCAACCGCCGCTGTCGTCGTTCCCCGGGACGGTCGAGGTCGAGGTGGCCGGCGCCATCCGGATGCTGCTGGGCGACGACGCCGCCGGTGTCACCGGCACGGTGCTCGACGCCGGGTGCGGGCGGTCGTGACGATGACCGACGCACGGGTCGTCGTCGTCACCGGCGCCAGTGGTGGGGTGGGCCGGGGCATCGCCCTCGCCTGTGGTGAGGCCGGGTGGACGGTGTGGATCGCCGCCCGGCGGGCCGATGCCGGCCGGGCGGTCGCCGCCGAGGTCGACGCCCGGGGCGGCGCCGGCCGGTTCGTCCCCTGCGAGGTGGGCGACGCCGACTCCGTGGCGGGCGCCATGGCCGACGTCGTGGGCGTGTCGGGCCGGCTCGACGGCGTGGTCCACAACGCCACCAGCGGGCTCTCCCCCGTGCCCGGGCACCTGGCCGACCTGCCGATCGCCGATCTGCGGGACCACGTCGCCGTCTCGGTCCGGGGCACGTACCTGCTGGCGACCCAGGCCCTCCCCCACCTCGAGGCGACCACCGGCGCCCTCGTCGTCCTCACCAGCGAGGCCGGCTTCGAGGGCAAGGCCAAGCTGCCCGCCTACGCCGCCGTCAAGGCCGCCCAGCGGGGCCTCGTGCGGGCGCTCGCCCGCGAGTGGGGGCCGCGGGGCGTGCGGGTCAACGCCCTGGCCCCGCTGGCGTCCACACCGGCCATGGTCACCGCCATGGAGCGCGACCCGTCCATGGCCGGCCGGGTGATGGGCCATCTCCCGCTGGGACGGCTGGGCGACGCCGAGACCGACATCGGTCCCGTGACCCGCTTCCTGCTGGGCGACGACAGCCGCTACGTCACCGGGGTGACGATCATGGCCGACGGCGGGTCCTGCCCGATCAGCTGACGGGGATGGGCGTGCCGCCGGCGGCGGCGGAGCGGTAGGCGGCGTCGACGATGCGGTGGGCCCGGAGGGCCACGGTGACGTCGGGGTGGGCCGGGGTGCCGTCCCGGACGGCCCGGATGAAGTCGCCGTCGGGGTTGGGCGTGGCGACGCCCCGCTCGGCGCAGGCAGCCAGCAGCGTCTCGCCGCTGACGGTGGTCGCCGGCCCGTCGGGGTCCTGCCAGGTGACGGGGCCGAACCAGTCGTCCTCGATGGCGATCCACCGGGACCCGCAGAAGATCTCCACCCGGCGGAGGCTGGGCCGGGAGAGGACGTCGTGCCAGACCGACGTGAGGGTGCCCAGGGCGCCGTCGGCGAAGGCCAGCGACGCCGTCATGACGTCCTCGATGCCGTCGAGGCCGTGGTGGTTCGCCGACCGGGCGCCGATCTCGGCCACCGGGCCGACGACGTGCTCGAGCATGTCGACGTCGTGGATCGAGTGCTCGATGAGCGTGCCGGCGCCGGCCTTGGTGCGGTCGCCCCGCCAGGTCGAGGCGTACTGGCCCTGGGTCGGGATGTACTGGTCGTCGCGGAAGACCACGGCCATGGTCGGTCCGGCCGCCGGATCCTCCCGCAGGGCCTTGGCCAGGTTGAACGCCGGGCTCCTCCGCAGGACGAGCCCGCACTGGTTCACCACGCCGCTGGCCACCACCTCGGCGGTCAGGGCCTCGGCCGCGGCCAGATCGACGGCCAGGGGCTTCTCGCAGAACACGGGCCGGCCCCGCTGGACCGCCGCCGAGAACAGCCGAGGGTGCTCCGAGGTCCAGGTGCAGACGTAGACGGCGTCGCAGGAGTCGAGGACCTCGTCCTCGGTGGCGCAGGCCGTGGCCCCGCTGACGGCGGCGAAGGCCTCGGCGCGGGCCCGGTCGGGGTCGAAGACACCGGCCCAGGCGACGTCCTCGCCGCTCCCCTTGAGCATCTTCGAGTGGAACGTGGCGATCAGCCCCGCCCCCAGGAAACCCACGCGCACGGTCATGAGCCGCCGACCGTAGTGGTCGACTCCCCCTCTCGATGCCGCCTCGCGCAACCGGTGATCGGATCGGACGGTTTCCCGTCCGATCTGATCACCGGTTCGTGGCGTGGGGGCGAGGAGCTAGACGGTGGCGCGGGCGAGGGCGTGCTGGACGAGCTCGATGAGGGTCGACTTGGTCGAGACCCGGTCGCGGGCGTCGGTCAAGACGATGGGCGTGTCACCGGAGATGCCCAGCGCCTCGCGGACGGCCTCGGGGGTGTGCGAGGCGGTGCCGTCGAAGCAGTTCATGGCCACGACGAACGGCAGGCCGGCCTCCTCGAAGTAGTCGACCGCCGGGAAGCAGTCCTCGAGGCGGCGGGTGTCGATCAGGACCACGGCACCGATGGCGCCCCGGACCAGGTCGTCCCACATGAACCAGAACCGGTCCTGGCCGGGCGTGCCGAACAGGTAGAGCACGAGGTCCTCGCCCAGCCCGATGCGGCCGAAGTCCATGGCGACGGTGGTGCTGGTCTTCGTCACCACCTTGCTGGTGTCGTCGATCCCCTCGCTCACCTTGGTGAGGGCGGCCTCGGTGGTCAGGGGCTCGATCTCGGAGATCGAGCCGACGAAGGTCGTCTTGCCGACGGCGAAGCCACCGGCGATCACGATCTTGACGGGAAGGGGCGCAGGCCCACCGTCCCCGCCCGGGCCGGTGTCGGCCGGGGACATCTCAGAGGGCCTGGAGACCATCGAACACCCTTTCGAGGAGACGGAGGCTGGGACGCTCGCTGGTGGCGTGCTCCCGGTTGAAGTCGAGGAACCCCTCGTCGCAGAGATCGCCGGCGAGGACGCGGGCGACGCCGAGGGGCAGGTGGACGTGGGCCGAGATCTCGGCCACGGAGGACGGCTCGCGGCAGAGCCGGAGGATGTCGCCGCGCTCCATGGACATGCGTTCGGCCCGGACGTCGCCGGCCGCGGTGCGGACCAGGATCGTCTCGATGGCGAGCTCCGTCTTCGAGCGCGTCCGTCCGCCGGTCATGGCGTAGGGGCGGACGCGCAGGCCGGCGCCGTCGGTTCCGGGTGGGCTCATGGCAGGCACCTCATCGGGGCAGCGCTCCTTGCAGCTCGGCACGCAGCTCGGGGGTGAGGATCCCGCCGCAGCGCTCGACCAGGACGGCCATCTCGTAGCCCACCAGTCCGACGTCCGAGGAGGCGTCGGCCACGACGGCGAGGCAGCTGCCGTCGCTGATGCCGGTGACGAAGAGGAAGGCGTGTTCCATCTCGATGATGATCTGGGTGACCGCGCCGCCCCCGAAGCGGCCGGCGGCGCCGTAGGCCAGGCCGATGAGGCCCGAGGCCACGGCGGCGAAGCGGTCGGCGGCATCGCGATCCAGCCCCTGGGACACGGCCATCGGCAGACCGTCGGCCGAGACCACGACGGCCTCGCTCACGCCGGGGATGCGCTCGACGAAGCTGTTGAGGAGCCAGTTCACGTTGCGGGCATCGGTGCTGATCTGCATCACGTTTCCTTGCGGTCTGAGGGGTGCGTGTCGGGGGACGGCGACGCCGACGGAGGCGCCTGCCCGGCCTGCTTGCCGGAGTGGAAGCGGGAGAGCATGGCCCGCACCTCGTCGGGCGAGCGGCTGGAGGTCTTGGTGGGCGCTCGGCTGGGGCCGTCGGAGCCGGGCACGGCCCGGTTCCCGCCGGCCCGGCGGGGCACCCGCTTGACCAGGCCGGACGAGGTGATCTCACCGCTGGGCTCGGCGGCCACTGGGCTGGAGCCGTTGTCGGAGACCGAGCCGTTGCCGGAGACCGAGCCGTTGCCGGCGATCGCGTCGGAGGCGACGGGGACGGGCGCGGCGGCGCTCGGTGCTCGCGTCGCGAGGGGGACGGCCGGGGTCGGCGCCGGCGTGCGGGTCGGCAGGGGTGGCACCGTGGTCGGCTGGGGTCCGGTCGGGACCGGCGGCTCGCCCGGCAGCGGCGCCGACGGCGGGGCCGGGGCCCGCGTGGGCAGCGACGGGGCGAGGAGGTCACCGGGCGGCGGGCCGGGGGTGCGCACCGGCAGCGGCGGCGGCCCGATGGGCGGACGCCCCGACGGGACGTAGGTCTCGGCCGTCGGGAGGTGGGTGGCCGGCGGCGGCGGCGGAGGCGGCGGGGTCGCGGCCCGGGCCTCGGCCGGCGTGGGCAGGGACGGGACCGGCGGGGGCGGCGGCGTCGCCGTCCGGGCCTCGGCCGGCATCGGGATGGGCGGGGGCGGCGGGGTCGCCGTCCGGGCCTCGGCCGGCATCGGGA
>DASYLG010000150.1:0-2294 GCA_036009685.1 Iamia sp.
AACACCAACGAGTCGCCCGAGCCGCCACCGCCGGCCTTCCTCGAGGCCGTGGCCGCGGCGGTGGCCACCGTCGACTGGCACCGCTACCCCGATCGCGGGGCCACCGCCCTGCGGACGCGGATCGGCGCCCTCCACGGCGTCGGGCCCGAGCAGGTCTTCGTGGCCAACGGGTCCAACGAGGTCCTCCAGACCCTGTCGCTGGCCTACGCCGGGCCGGGCCGCAGCGTGGCCGTGTTCGAGCCGACCTACGCCCTCCACGCCCACATCGCCCGCATCACCGGCTCGACGGTGGCCGAGGGCGAGCGGACCGAGGACTTCGCCCTCGACCTCGACGAGGTCCAGCGGGTGCTGGCCACCTCCGACCCGGCGCTGACCTATCTCTGCTCGCCCAACAACCCCACCGGGATGGTCGAGACACCCGAGACGGTGGCGTCGGTCCTCGAGCTGGCGCCCGGCCTGCTGGTGGTGGACGAGGCCTACGGCCAGTTCGCCCCGTGGTCGGCCCTCTCGCTGGTCGACGAGGCCACGCCGCTGGTCGTCACCCGCACCTTCTCCAAGACCTGGTCGATGGCCGCGGCCCGGCTGGGCTACCTCGTCGGCCCGTCGTGGGTCGTCGCCCAGCTCGAGAAGGTCGTGCTGCCGTACCACCTCGACAGCCTCAAGCAGGTCGCCGGACTGGCCGCCCTCGACCACGTCGGGGCCATGGAGGAGCGGGTCAGCCGGGTGGTCGAGGAGCGGGGCCGGGTCGAGGCCGCCCTGCGCGACCTGCCCTGCGAGGTGTGGCCGTCGGCCGCCAACTTCGTCCTGTTCCGCCCGACGACGGTGGCCGGCGCCGAGGTGTGGCGCCAGCTCGTCGAGCGCAGCGTGCTCGTCCGCGACTGCTCGTCGTGGCCCCGCCTCGACGGCAGCCTGCGCGTCACCATCGGCACCCGTGACGAGGACGACCGCTTCCTCCGCTCCCTCCGAGAGGTCCTGATCCCATGAGCCGCGCCGCTTCCCGCCAGCGCACCACCAAGGAGACGTCGATCTCCATCACGCTCGACGTCGACGGTCCCGAGGGAAAGGTCAGCGCCACCACCGGGCTGCCGTTCTTCGACCACATGCTCGACCAGATCGGCCGTCACGGCGGGTTCGACCTGGCCATCGACGCCACCGGCGACCTCCACGTCGACGGTCACCACACGGTCGAGGACGTCGGCATCCTGCTGGGCGAGACCTTCCGGGAGGCGCTGGGCGACAAGGCCGGCGTGCGCCGGTTCGCATCGGGCCTCTACCCGCTGGACGAGGCGCTGGTCGAGGTCGCCCTCGACCTGTCGGGGCGGCCCTACTTCGTCTACGACGTGCCCTTCGGCGAGGTCCTGCCCCTCGGCGACCCGCCCTTCAACCCCGAGATGGTCGAGCACTTCTTCCAGTCGTTCGCCACCGCGGCCGGGATGACGCTCCACATCACCAAGAAGGCGGGGAAGAACACCCACCACGTCATCGAGGCCACCTTCAAGGGCGTGGCCCGGTGCCTGCGCGACGCCGTCCGGATCGAGGGCACGGGGGTGCCGTCGACCAAGGGCTCGCTGTGAGCGAGGCACCGCTGATCGCCGTCCTCGACTACGGCATCGGCAACCTGCGCTCGGCCCAGAAGGCCCTCCAGAAGGTCGGGGCCGACGCCCACCTCACCTCCGACCCGGGTCTGATCGCCGACGCCGCCGGCCTGGTGCTGCCCGGCGTGGGCGCCTTCGGACGCTGCATGGAGGCCCTGGCCGAGGCCGGCCTGGCCGCCATCGCCCACGACGCGGCCACCGCCGCGGCGGCGGGCGAGGGGCGGCCGTTCCTGGGCGTGTGCGTGGGGATGCAGATGCTCTTCGACGGCTCCGACGAGAGCCCCGAGGTCCCCGGTCTCGGGGTCGTGGGCGGCCGCATCCGTCTGCTGCCCGAAGGCGTCAAGCGGCCCCAGATGCAGTGGAACATCCTCGACCGGTCCCGCCCCTCTCCCATGTTCGACGACCTGCCCGAGGAGGCCTGGGTCTACTTCGTCCACTCCTACTGGGCCGAGGCATCCGACCCGTCCGACGTGGTCGCCACCTGCGACTACGGCGTCCCGGTCACCGCCGCCGTCGAGCGGGGGGCCCTGTGGGCCACCCAGTTCCACCCCGAGAAGTCGGCCGCCAACGGCCTCGCCCTCCTCGGCCGCTTCGTCGACCGCTGCCGCACCCCCGTCCCCGCCTGAGGACCACGAGGTGCCAGGCACCTCGTGGTCCGCTCAGGGCGCGGAGACGCGGTAGTGGTACTGGTGGCTGGGG
>DASYLG010000151.1:0-1931 GCA_036009685.1 Iamia sp.
GGCGGGTCAGTCCTCGGGTCGGGGGCGCTGGCGCTGCTGCTTCTTCTCGCTGGTCTGGCGCTTGGACTCCAGGCGGCGCTCCTTGGAGCCTCGGCTGGGCTTCGTCTTCACCCTCCGCCGGGGTGGGATCAGGGCCGGGCCCAGGGTCTCGACCAGCCGGGTGCGGGCGATGTCGCGGTTGCGGGCCTGGCTGCGCTCGTCGTCGACGACCACCCGCAGCTCGGGGCCCAGCCGGGCGATGACCCGCCGCTTCTGCTCGGGCCGGAGCACCGAGCTGTGCTCGACCGAGAACCGCAGCTCGACCCGAGTGGCCGCCTTGTTGGCGTGCTGACCGCCGGGACCGCCCGACGGCGAGAACGTCTCGACCAGCTCCCAGCCGGGGATCACCAGGCCGGGGCCCACGGGCAGGTCGTCGGCCACCGGCCTAGGTGCTGACCGGGGCCTCGGCGTCGAGGACCACCCGGACCCGCGTCCCCTCGGGACCCGAGGTGATCTCGGCCTCGTCGGACAGCGCCCGGATCAGCGGGATGCCGAGCCCCCGCTCGATGCGGAGGCGGGACGGGTCGGTGACGGCGGGCAGGGCGTCGAGGTCGTCGGGATCGAAGCCCCCGCCCTCGTCGGCGATGATCACCTCGACCCGCGACGAGCTGAGGTGGCACTCGATGGCGATGGTCGAGTCGAGGGCCGCAGGGTCGATGCCCTGATCGTCGGCCCGCACCCGCAGGGCCTCGATGGCGTTGGTGCAGGCCTCGGACACGATGACCCGGAGGTCGTCGACCCGCTCGTCGTCGAGCAGGGGATCGATGCGGGCGGTGCCGGCGATGACCATGCGCACCAGCGCCAGGTACTCGGGCTGCGCCGGGACGCGCAGGTGGACCACCTCGTCCTTCACCTCGCCCCTCCGCACGGTGTCGCTTCGCCCCCTGGTCGGTTCATGTGAGCGAGCATCGAGGTCAGGCGGAGACGGTGGCCTCGTCGACGCTGCGATGGATGGCGAACACCTTGGTCAGACCCGTGATCTCGAAGACCTTGAGGATCCGGGGACCGGTGCACACCAGAGCCAGGTCGCCCTCGTTGGTGCGGACCCGCTTGAGCGCTCCCACCAGGACACCGAGGCCGGTGGAGTCGATGAAGTCGACCTTCTCGAGGTCGACCACGATCCGGGTCCGGCCCTCGCCGACCAGCCCGACCAACCTCTCCCGCAGGCGGGGGGCCGTGGCCACGTCGACCTCTCCCGAGACCGCCAGGACGGCCCAGCCGTCCCGCTCGGTGAGCTCCAACCCGAGTTCGATCACGTCACCCTCCTCAGATGCCGTCCGGCCACCGCTGGCACGTCCCCGCACGGTACACCGCGACACGGTCCCTCCCTGCTGACGGTGCGACCACTCCTGGTGAGGTGCATGCCACCGGTGGAGTTACGGCGATGTCGTTAGCATGGCGCCGGGCGGACACCCGTTCGCCCCGACCGCCACCGGCTCCCCCCATGACGCTGCTCACCGACGCCAGCCCCGATCGCCTCCTCGAGGTGCTCGAGCGGCGCGCCGACGGCCTCGTCCACGTCGAGCGCATCCCGGCCCGCCCGGCCCGCTACGCCGACCTGGTGCCGCCCCTGCCCGACCGGCTGGCGCCCTACGTCCCCCACACCCGGCTGTGGGTGCACCAGGCCGAGGCCATCGCCCACGCCCGGGCCGGCACCCACGTGGCGGTGGCCACGGGCACGGCGTCGGGCAAGTCGCTCTGCTTCCAGCTCCCCATCGCCGAGGCCGTCACCACGCCCGTCGCCGGTGGCACCGCCCTGCTCATCGGGCCCACCAAGGCCCTGGCCCAGGACCAGCTCCGCGCCCTCGGCGCCCTGGGCATCGGTGGCCTGGTGCCGGCGACCTACGACGGCGACGCCAGCCCCGAGGCCCGCACCTGGGCCCGGGCCAACG
>DASYLG010000152.1:0-3055 GCA_036009685.1 Iamia sp.
TGGGCCCCTCGGCCAGCCGGGCGGCCAGGGCGTCCCGGTCGGTCGTGTCGTGGACGAGGCCACGGGCCTCGAGGTCGGCGAGCACGTCGTCGGTCACCGGCTCAGTCTGGCCCGTCGCCGGCCGAGGGTCCGAGGCGATCCCGTGCCGGGGCCCGTCTGGACGGGCGAGGAGCCCCCGGAGGAGGCTGGGCCGGTGACCGCACCGACCGAGGCCCCACCCCGCCCCGAGGGCGCTCCCCCGCCGATGGGCCGGCGGGCCACCGTGTGGACCGCCCTGGGCGTGCTCGTGGTGCTGCTCGTGGTCGTGATGTGGATCTGGATCTTCAGCGGGGCGCCCCGCAAGGCCAACCCCGACTACCTCGACGACCGGGCCTGGACCGAGGACGCCGAGGAGACCTGCGCCGCCACCGAGGCGCGGATCGAGGAGCGCAGCGAGACGGCCGGGCGCCAGGACACCGCGGCGCGGGCCGACGCCATCGACGCCTCGACCGACGACCTCGAGGTCATGCTGGCCGACCTGGCGGACCCGCTCCCCGGGCCCGAGGCCGACCGGGCGGTGGTCGAGCCCTGGCTGGACGACTACGCCAAGCTCCTCGAGGACCGGCGCACCTACGCCGACGCCGTGCGGGTCAACCCCGACGCCCGGTTCCTCACCACCGAGAAGTTCAACGACCCCCTCGACCGCGTGGTGCAGACCTTCGCCGAGATCAACGAGATGTTCTCGTGCGTCCCGGCGGGGGACGTCGGCTAGGTCGTCGGCTCGATCGCACCCAGCTCGGCGGCCACCGCCAGGCCGCGGTGGACCAGACGACGGGTGCTGGCGTCGGCGTCGAGGGCGTCGAGGTCGGCGTCGCCGGTGACCCAGGTGGCGCCGGTGGACTCCTCGTTGTGGGCTTCCTCCACGTCCGGGGCGGCGAGCAGCAGGAACCGCAGGTCGTGGTGGACGTGGAACGAGCCGTCGGGGTACGGGACGTCGTGGACGTCGAGGTCGACGGCGGGCACCACGGGGCGGAGCCCGGTCAGGCCCGTCTCCTCGGCGGCCTCGCGGCAGGCGGCGGCGAGGAGGTTGCCGTCGCCGTCGACATGGCCCCCGGGCTGGAACCAACGGCCCAGCTTGCGGTGGTGCAGGAGCAGGGCGCCCCGGCCGGGGGCGACGACGACGGCCGAGGCCGTGAGGTGGTCGGGCAGAGAATCGCGGTCGAGCGGGTTTCCCTCGCCGTCGCAGAGGGAAAGCACTCGCCGCCGAACGGGCTCGAGACCGGGCGGCAAGACGGCGGCAGCCACCTGGTCCCGGGCCAGCGAGCGGTCGCCGGAACGGCTGGCGGTCCGCTCGTCATCGGGGTCGAGCACCTCCCAGTCGGTCACATCCACCTTCTAGCGCGGCCGGCCCGAGACGTCGGGATGGCCGGGCAGGTACCAACGCCAGGGCAGGTCTGCGCCCTGGGACAGGCCGATCCTGGTGCTGGTGGCCGGCTCGGTCGTGAGCGCCGCCCCATCGCTGGCGAGGCTGACGCCTCTGTCCGCCTTGACGAGGTCGGCACCGTCGTAGGTGCCGTCGATCCCGAGGGCTTGGCAGAGGCGGGCCGGCCCCGAGGTGAGGTCGCGGTCGCGGCGCGCCTTGGGGCGGGCCGCCCGAATGGCATCGAGCCCGGCCACCGGGGATCCGGCGCGCAGCAGCACGGCCCCGGGCTCGCCCCGCTGACCGCACACGACGTTGGCGCACCAGTGCATGCCGTAGGAGAAGTAGACGTAGAGGTGGCCGGCGGGGCCGAACATCACCTCGGTGCGGGGGGTCGGGCCGCGGTAGGCGTGGCTGCCGGGATCGTCGGGCCCGCAGTAGGCCTCGACCTCGACGATGCGGACCACCCGTCCGTCGTGGACGAGCAGGGTGCCGAGCAGGTCGGGGGCGACCTCCAACGGATCGCGGGCGTAGAACGAGCGCGGCAGACGGCGACGACGGGCCATGTCTCTCGGTGAGGGGCCGTCAGGCGTCGACGCCGGTGCTGGCCCACCAGACGACGCCCGGGCCTCGCACCCGGCACGATCCCCGCTCGCCCGGCGGGACCAGGACGCCGCGGCCGGCGCCCAGCTCGACCCGGTCGTCGGCCGTGGTGAGCACGGCCGGTCCCCCGGTGGCCAGGGCGAGGACCGGACCGGGTCCCTGCGGGGCGGGCATGGCCCGGCTGCCGGGCTCGAGCCGGTGGAGGGTGATCTCGGGGACCGGCGGGTCGTAGCGGCGCACGCCCAGGGCGATGCCGTCGCCGGGCAGGGGCTCGACGCCGACGCCGGCCGGGGCCAGCAGGTCGGCCACCGCCTCGGTGTCGACGTGCTTGGGCGTGAGCCCGCCCCGGACCACGTTGTCGGAGGCGCCCATCAGCTCGACACCGGCGCCCGCCAGGTAGGCGTGGGGCACGCCGGCGGGGAGGTAGACGCCCTCCCCCGGCGACAGCTGGCGCAGGTCGAGGATCAGGGGGGCGAGGGCGGTGGGGTCGCCCGGGTAGGCGGCGGCGAGGCGGCGGACCCAGTGGCGGGCACCGGCGCCGGCGCCGGCCCTGGTCGCCGCCCGGGCGAGGGCATCCCGCTCGGCGGCGGGGGCGGTGAGGAGGTGGACGAGGGCCCGGCGGGCGTCGGGCTGGTCGACCACCAGGTCGGCGAGGGGCCGGGCCTCGGGGCCCATCGCTCGGATGCGGGCGGCGGCGTCGGATCCCCGGCGGAACCCGACCAGGACCCACGTCGGCTCGAGGGCGACGAGCACCTCGGGCTTGGCGTAGGGGTCCTTGTAGGTGCGGTCGGGGGCGTCGACCGGGCGACCCATCGCCTCCTCCCGCTCGAAGCCGGCGGCGGCCTGGTCGGGGTCGGGGTGGAGCTGGATGCTCAGCGGCGCCCCGATGGCCAGCACCTTGAGCAGGAACGGGAGACGGGGGCCGAAGCGCTCGATGATCTCGGGGCCGAGGAGGAGGTCGGGATCGGCGGCCACGGCGGCATCGAGGGTCGGGCCCTCGGTGGTGGTCGACGGGGCGGCCGGGTGGGCGCCGACCCACAGCTCGGCCTCCTC
>DASYLG010000153.1:0-2193 GCA_036009685.1 Iamia sp.
CGTCGTCGTGGGGGCCACCGGTCGCGTGGCCAAGCCGCTCAGCATCGCCCTGGCCGCGGCCGGCAACGAGGTGATCGGCGCCGCCCGCTTCACCGACGAGGCGGCCCGCGCCGAGCTCGAGGCCGCCGGCGTGGCCTGCGCCACCGTCGACCTCTACCGCGGCGACCTCGACCAGCTCCCCACCGAGGGCGTCGACGTCGTCCTCGACCTGGCCGTGGCCCAGTCCGGGCGCTGGCCCGTCGACCTGCGCATCAACGCCGAGTCGGCCGGCGAGGTCCTGGCCCGGGTCCGCCCCGGCCGCTTCCTCCACTGCTCGACCACGGGCGTCTACGCCCCCAAGGGCCACGACGCCATGGTCGAGACCGACGCTCTCGGCGACAACCACGCCGTCATGATGCCGACCTACTCGATCTCCAAGATCGCGGCCGAGACCGTCGTCCGGACCGTGGCTCGCATCCACGACGTGCCCACCACCATCGCCCGGCTCAACGTCCCCTACGGCGACGGCCACGGCTGGCCCGCCTTCCACCTGCTGATGATGCAGGCCGGCCA
Source organism: Iamia sp. (assembly GCA_036009685.1). GTDB lineage: Bacteria > Actinomycetota > Acidimicrobiia > Acidimicrobiales > Iamiaceae > Iamia. Next base: position 553 of record DASYLG010000153.1, read on the forward strand.
GCCCGTCCCCGTCCACGTCGACGGCCCGACCGAGTACACGCCGATCCACGACGTGGACATCCTCCGCACCCTCCCCGCCCTCCTCGACGCCGCCAGCGTCCCGGCGACGATCGTGAACTGGGCCGGCTCCGAGCGGGTCAGCGTCGAGGACTGGTGCACCTACCTGGGCGAGCTGACCGGGCTGACGCCGACCTTCGATCGGACCGACCAGTGCCTCGAGAGCGTGGTGGCCGACACGACCCTGCTGGAGTCGCTGGCCGGCCCCTCCACGATCGGCTGGAAGGACGGCTTCCGCCGTCTCGTCGAGACCAGCTTCCCCGACCTCCTGCAACGCTGATCGACCCGCCAGCGGGCTGTCGCGGGGCGGATGTAGGTTCCGCGGATGGACTCCTTCGACGGTCGACTGGCGGTGGTCACGGGCGGTGGCACGGGCATGGGGCGCGAGCTGGTCGTCCAGCTGGCCGCCGCCGGGGCCAGCGTCGCCACGTGCGACGTCAACCTGGCCACCCTGGACGAGACGGCCGAGCTGGCCCGCAAGGGCGCGCCCGACACGGTGCGCATCACCACCCATCAATGCGACGTGTCCGACCCCGCCGCCATGGACCGCTTCCGGGACGAGGTCCTGGCCCAGCACGAGACCGACCACGTCCACCTCGTGTTCAACAACGCCGGCATCGGGGGCGGCGGGAGCTTCCTCACCGCCACCCGCGAGGAGTGGGAGCGCACCTTCGGCGTGTGCTGGGGCGGCGTCTACAACGGCTCCCGCTCGTTCCTGCCCCTGCTCGTCGCCGCCCCCGAGGGCCACCTGGTCAACACCAGCAGCGTCAACGGCTTCTGGGCCTCGCTCGGCCCCGGCGTGCCCCACACCGCCTACTGCTCGGCCAAGTTCGCGGTGAAGGGCTTCTCCGAGGCCCTGATGGAGGACCTCCGCCTCAACGCCCCCCACGTGAAGGTGTCCGTCGTGATGCCGGGCCACATCGGGACCGACATCGTCTTGAACAGCGCCGCCATCCACGGCGCCGACCAGCCCGTGTCCGACGCCGAGCGGGCCGCCACCGTGCGCGAGGCGATGGAGACCCGCGGGTTCTCCCCCGAGGGGATGGACGACGAGACCGTCCTCGGGCTGGTCACGGCCATGGGCGAGGCCTTCCGGGACAACGCCCCCATGAGCGCGGCCGAGGCCGCCACCGTGATCCTCGACGCCGTCAGGGCCGGCGAGTGGCGCATCCTCGTCGGCGAGGACGCCAAGCTGCTCGACGAGCGGGTGCGGGCCGACCCACTGAGCGTCTACGGCCCCGAGGCCGGTGGGCTCGACACGATCATCCTGGGTGCCAGCTGACCGATCCGGCGTGTGCCGGGGCCGCGAACTCTGTGTGAACGCCCAGGTCCGACTCTGTCGGCGCTCGGTGCCGTCGCCCATGATGGCCGGATCGCCCCACCCCGGGCCCCCGATCGAAGGAGATCCCCGTGAACCTCGGAGCCCCCGAGCTGGCCATCCTGCTCGTCGTCGTCCTCGTCCTCTTCGGCGGGGCCAAGCTCCCCAAGCTGGCCCGCAGCCTCGGCGAGGCCCGCCGCGAGCTCGAGTCGGCCGCCGCCGCGCCGGCCCCGCCCGCCTCCACTGCCGTCGACCCCTTGTAAGGG
>DASYLG010000154.1:0-8981 GCA_036009685.1 Iamia sp.
TCGCGGGGGCGTCACGACGGTGGACGGTACCCGGGGGGCGGGCCCGCACACCGCCGCCGGCCCGCCTCACCTCCTGCGGGACGGCCCCGCGGCCCGCAGGGCGGGACCCAGGGGGCCGATCGCCTCGCGGGTCGCGGTGACGAACTCGGGCTGCTCGAAGACGGCGAGCAGCTGGAGCATGGCGCTGAGGTCGCCCTCGACGTCGCCGCCCCGCTCGAGGGCACCCGAGGCCGACACCTCGCCGGCCATGACGGCGAGGACCAGGTCGTAGGAGACGGTCGACGTCACGTTCGGGGCCTCGGCCCGCCCGAGGGCGCTCTCGATCTTCCGCCCGCGCGCGAACCGGTGCCAGATCGGCAGCAGCCCGCACGGCGAGCCCGTGACCTGCTGCTGCCAGACGAGGTCGGGCCCGTCGTCGAGCGGCACCGCCGGGACGAGCGGCAGGGTGAGGAAGCGCACCTGCGGGTGCTCGCGCCACGCGTCGTCGGGGCTGATCCGGAAGCGGAGCCGCGGCAGGTCGACCGGCGCCAGCGATCCGTCGAGGAAGGCGGCGGCGAGAGCGTCGCGATCGCCCTCGACGACGTCGATCTCCAGGTCGGCCACGGCTCGGTCCTCTTCCGTTCCTGCCCGACGGCCACGGTAGGCCAGCCCGCCGTAGCGTGTCGGTCCATGGCGGGCCGAGCGGGGCGACGAGGGGCCACCGCTCTCGCGGCGGCCATCCTGCTGCTCGCCCCGACCGGGTGCGGCGACGACGATCCGGCCGAGGACTCGGGGACCCCGACGACGACGGTGCCCGTCGGACCGACGGTCACCGGCGACGGCGTGGTCGCGACCCGCACGTGGGTCGGTCCCGAGGCGATCCCCGACGATCTCGTCGCCGTCGACGAGACGGTGATCGCCCTGGCGTCGAGTGTCCCGGGCCGGGCTGACCTCCTGCTGCGCTCGACCGACGGCGGGGCGACGTGGGACGAGCCCGCGGTCGCCTTCGCCGACGAGGTCCCGACCGACAGCAACGACTGGATCATCGCCCCCATCGCCCCCCGGCTGCTCGCCACCGACGGGCTGGTCGTCGCCGTGCGCCCCTCGGATCCCCGGGGTGGCCCCCGCCTCCACCACGACCTGCTGGCATCGACCGACGTCGGGTCCACGTGGACGCCGCTCGACCTCCCGGTCGCCGACGGTCGTTCGGCCCTGGTCACCGGCGTGGCGGCCAGCGATGGCGTCCTGCTCGTCGTCGGGATGGTCCAGGACGACGCCGGGTCCGGGGTGGGCGGCGGCTACGGCGAGCACGGCTCGAACGCCGCCGCCGATCACCTGGACGCCTACGACGCCGCCGCCTGGACCAGCACCGACGGCGGGGCCACGTTCACCCCCGCCACCGGGCTGGGCGCCGGGGCGCCGGGGCTCCAGGCGATGCGGAGGGTGCTGTGGGCCGGCGACCGGTTCGTGGCCCTGGGGGTCGACTCCGGCGGCCTCCCCCAGATGGGCTTCCCGTCCGTCGGCCCGGTGTCGTGGACGTCGCCCGACGGACGGACCTGGTCGCCGCTCGCCGCGCCCGACCCCGGCGGCCTGTGGACGCCCGGCGGGAGCGTCGATGCACCGTGGATCGCGACCGACGACGGTGGCGTCGCCATCGGCCCGCCCGGGGCCCAGACGACCCTGGCGCCGGGCGCCACGGCGTGGACCGCCTCGGCGGCCGCGGGCGAGGTGGTCCGCTACCCGGCGGGACTCCTCCCCCTCTCCGACGGATCTGCCGTCGCCACCTTGGTCCAGGACTCGGCATGCGATTGCGAGGTCGCCCACGCCGGGCTCGTCGGCGAGGGCACGCGGCTGTGGGACGTGCCCGAGCTGCTCTTCGACGACTGCGAGGACACGTCGATCCGTGGGCAGACCGGGGTGGCCGAGCCCTACGCCGTGGGCGATGCTGTCGTCGCCCTGGCGTGGTGCAACGACCGCGGCCGGCCCGTCGCCGCCGTGGCCTCCTCGATCGACGGCGGGGCCCAGTGGTCCACCGCGCGCCTCACCGACCTGGCGCCCGACGGGGCCGGCGACGTGGGCGTCCCCCAGCGTCCGTTGGGCAACCGCTACGCCGTCTCCGTCGGCGACCGCATGGTCGTCCTCCTGATGGTCGCCCCACGGCGCCCCGACGACGCGGATCGCGGCGACGAGGTCGGCAGCGTCCGCCCTCGACCCGGACTCCTCGTGGCCGCCACCGTGGCGGCCGCGGCCTGACAGCGGCTCAGGCTCCGCCCACGAGGCCCCCATCGGCGTGGAGGACGGTGCCGGTGACGAAGCTCGACGCAGGCGAGGCCAGGAACAGCGCCGGGCCGACCATCTCGTCCGGCGTGGCCAGCCGGCGCATGAGACAGGCCCGGGCGATCGACTCGGCGCCCTCGGGCCCGGTGTTGCGCACCATGTCGGTGTCGACCCCGCCGGGAGCGAGGGCGTTGACCCGGATCCCGTCGCCGGCCAGCTCGGCCGCCAGCGATCGGGTGAAGGCCACCATGGCGGCCTTGCCGGCGGCGTAGAGCGACAGGCCGCCGGCGAACATGAAGGCCCCGGCCGAGACGACGTTCACGATGGCGGCACCGTCGGACTCCCGCAGGTGGGGCAGGGCGTGCTGGACCAGGAACAGCGGGCCCTTCACGTTCACGTCGAACGACTTGTCGAACCCGGCCTCGGTGTAGCCACCGGCCGGCTCGGCCAGGGCGTTGGCGCCGTTGTTGACCAGCACGTCGAGGGCGCCGAAGCGCTCGACCGTGGCCGCCACCAGGGCGGCGACGGCGTCCGGATCGCCGAGGTGGCAGGGGACGCCGAGGGCCTCGTGCCCGAGGGCGGTGAGCTCGGCCTCGACGGCGGCGCAGGCGGCGGCCTTGCGGCTGGCCACGACGACCCGGGCGCCGGCGGCGGCGAACCCATGGGCGATGGCCCGGCCGATGCCCCGCGTCCCCCCGGTGACGACGGCGACCCGGCCGTCGAGCCGGAAGAGGGCGGACGGGTCGGCCGTCTCGGCCGTCTCGGCGGTCTCGGTGCTCACGAGGCGCCGTAGACGGGGGCCGGGTCGGGGGCGTGGGCGAGGAGCTCGCGCACCGCAGCGCCGAGGTCGGCCGGGTGCCAGCGGGCGCCGTTGTCGATCACGGTGCCGTGCTGCCAGCCGTCGGCCACGCTGACCTTGCCCCCCTCGGCCTCGAACACCCGGCCGGTGACGCCGGCGCTGTCGGCCGAGACCAGCCACGCCACGAGCGGCGAGACGTTCTCCGGGGCCATGGCGTCGAAGGCGTCGGGGTCGTCGGGCCGGGCCATCATCTCGGCGAAGGGGCCCTCGGTCATGCGGGTGCGAGCGGACGGGGCCAGGGCGTTGGCGGTGACGCCGTAGCGGCCCAGCTCGACCGCCTGGACCAGGGTGAGGCCAGCGATCCCGGCCTTGGCCGCCGAGTAGGCGCTCTGGCCGACGCTTCCCATCAGCCCGGCGCCCGAGGTGGTGTTGACGATGCGGGCGTCGACCGCCTCGCCCGCCTTGGACCGGTCGCGCCAGTGGGCGGCGGCGTGACGAGAGGGGGCGAAGTGGCCCTTGAGGTGCACCCGCATGACGATGTCCCACTCGTCCTCGCTGGCGTTGGCGAACATGCGATCGCGCACGACGCCGGCGTTGTTGACCACGGCATCGAGCCGGCCCCACGTGTCGACGGCGAGCCGGACCATGCGGCCGGCACCCTCCCAGTCGGCCACATCGTCGCCGCTGACGACGGCGTCGCCGCCCAAGTCCTTGATCTCGGCCACGACCTCGTGGGCCGGGTTGTCGGCGCTGGGCGTGCCGTCGAGCTCGCGACCGAAGTCGTTGACGACGACCCGGGCGCCCTGGCGGGCCAGCTCCAGGGCGTGGTCCCGGCCCAGCCCCCGACCGGCTCCGGTCACGATGGCGACCCGACCCTCGCAGATCCCTTCCGACACGTGCGCTCCTCGACGTCTGGCGTTCCCGGCACGGAAGTGCCGGGATATCGGGCACTTCCGTGCCGGGTTCGTTTCTGACGGGTCGTCAGGTTACCGGTAGCGTCCGGATCCGTGGACATCGGCGTCACCGTCTTCCAGACCGACCTGAGCTGGCACCCGGGCGAGCTGGCCCCCGAGCTCGAGCGCCGGGGCGTGGCCTCGCTCTGGATCCCCGAGCACACCCACATCCCCACCAGCCGAGTCACCCCGCCGCCGACGGGCGAGACCGAGCTGGACGAGATGTACAAGCGGACGCTCGACCCCTTCGTCGCCCTGGCCTACGCCGCCGCCACCACCACCCGCCTGCGGATCGGCACCGGCATCCTCCTCCCCGCCCAGCGGGACCCGATCATCACGGCCAAGGAGGCGGCCACCCTCGACCACCTCTCCGGCGGGCGGCTGGAGCTGGGCATCGGCTTCGGCTGGAACTCCGACGAGCTGGCCGACCACGGCGTGACGATGACGGCGCGCCGGGCCGTCGTCGAGGAGCGCATGCGGGCCATGCAGGCGCTGTGGGCCGACGAGGTGGCGTCGTTCGCCGGCGACCACGTCACCGTCAGCCCGTCGTGGGCGTGGCCCAAGCCGGTCCAGACGGTCATCCGCTCGGACGGCGCCGGTGGCCAGGTCGAGATCCCCGGCGTGCCGGTCCTCCTCGGCGGCATGGCCAGCCCCACCGTGTTCGGCCACGTCCAGCGGTACTGCGACGGGTGGATCCCCATCGGCGGCGCCGGTCTGACCGAGGCCGTGCCCCGCTTCCGGGCCGAGGCCGAGGCCGCCGGCCGCGACCCGGCGACGCTCCGGGTCATGACCTTCGGGACCCTCCCCACCCCCGAGAAGCTGGACCACTATGCGTCGATCGGCATCGACGAGTGCGTCCTCCGCCTGCCCTCGGCCGGCCAGGACGAGATCCTCCGCACCCTGGACTCCTACACCCCCTACCTTCCGGGGTGATGACCGAGGCCGTACGGATCGACGACCCCGGCGATCCCCGGCTGGAGGACTACCGGACGCTCACCGATCCGGCCCTGCGGAAGCGGTACGAGGCCGAGCGAGGGGTCTTCATCGTCGAGAGCGCCCTCGCCGTCGAGGCGCTGGTGGACTCGCCCCACGCCGCCGCCACCCGGTCGGTGCTGGTCGGCGAGCGCCGGCTGGCCCGCATGGCCGCCGCCGTCGAGGCGCTGGCCGCCCACGGCGTCGCCGTCTACACCGCCCCCGCCGCCGTGCTCGAGGCCACCGCCGGCTTCCCGCTCCACCGGGGGGTGGTGGCCTCGGTGTCCCGGCCCGCGCCGCTCGACCCGGCGGTGCTCACGGCCACCGCCCGCACCGTCCTGGCCGTCGAGGGCGTCAACGACCACGAGAACCTGGGCGCCCTGTTCCGGGGGGCGGCCGCCTTCGGGGTCGACGCCGTGCTGCTCGACCCCACCTGCGCCGACCCGTGGTACCGGCGTTGCGTCCGAGTGTCGATGGGTCACGTGCTCCAGGTCCCCCACGCCCGGGCCACCTGGCCCGACGACCTCTCGGCGCTCGCGGCCGACGGCTGGCGGGTCGTCGCCCTCACGCCGGGAGCGCCCGACCTCCTCCACACCGGGCCCGTTCCGGGGGCCGACGAGCGGGTCGTGGTGGTCGTGGGGGCCGAGGGCCCGGGGCTCGACGCCGCCACGCTCGCCGCCCCCGGCGTCACCCCGGTCCGCATCGGCATGGCCCCCGGCGTCGACTCGCTCAACGTGGCCATGGCCGCCACCGTCGCCCTGGCCCACCTCCGCGCCCCGACCCTCTCGTAGGGTCGGCGGTGTGAGCGACACCCCCAGCCCGCCCGCGGGCGTGACCGTCATCCGCATCGGCCGGCCCGAGCGGCGCAACGCCATCGACAGCGTCACCGCCCAGCGCCTCCACGACGAGCTCATCGCCTTCGACGAGGACCCCGACCTGCGGGTCGCCGTCCTGACCGGCGACGAGAGGGCGTTCTGCGCCGGCGCCGACCTGGTCGACCTGCCCCGGCTCCGCCCGTCGGGCCCGCTCGGCCCCACCCGGCTCCAGCTGTCCAAGCCGGTGGTCGCCGCCGTCGAGGGCTGGTGCGTCGCCGGCGGCATCGAGCTGGCCGCCTGGTGCGACCTCCGGGTCGCCGGTGAGAGCGCCGTCTTCGGCTGCCTCGAGCGCCGGTGGGGCGTGCCCCTCATCGACGGCGGGACGTACCGCCTGCCCCAGATCGTCGGTCTCGGCCGCGCCCTCGACTGGATCCTCACCGGCCGCGAGATCCCCGCCGCCGAGGCCGAGCGGGCCGGCTTCGTCACCCGGCTCGTCCCCGACGGCACCGCCCTCGCCGCCGCCGTCGAGCTGGCCGCCGGCATCGCCGACAAGCCCTGGACCTGCGTGACCCACGACCGGACCTCGGTCTACGAGGGGCTGGGCCTCGGGCTGGAGGAGGCCCTCGCCAACGAGGACCGCCACGGCCAGGCCGTGATCTTCGCCGACGGCTTCGCCGAGGGCGTGGCCCGGTTCACCGCCAACCAGAGGGCCCGCTCGGACGCGGGCGAGCGGTGAGCGACCGCTGATGTTCGACAAGCCGGAGCAGACCGACGACGACGGGGCGCCGCTCGTCCCCGAGCAGATCACCTGCATCGACTGCGGCGGCCGGGCTCACCGGCTGACCCATCCCCCCGAGGACGGCGACTGGGAGCCGGGCGAGGTCGTCGCCTACCGCTGCGAGGACTGCCTCGACCGTTGGGACCTCGTCGTCCCCGGCGGCGACGACGCCGACCTCCACGGCAACGACTGGTAGCCCGAACGCCCTCTCATACGACGCTCCCACACGACCCGGCCAGATCTCCCGCGACGCGCCCACGGCCCGGCGCAGCCGCAGGGGGTCTGGGGGTCTCCCCCAGAAGGGACGGCCGGAGGCGAGGAACGAGGCGGAGGCCGTCAAAACAGCGCGAGCGCAGCGAGCACCATCAGTTCGAGGAAGGAAGCGAGCGCCAGCGAGCTTCCTGACGAGAGAGACTCAGATGTTGTTCTTGTGCAGGGTCTCGGGGGCGACCTTGAGGATGATCCGCTCGCTCTGGACCGTCGTCGGGTAGTCGGTGCCCGAGTACTTCTGCGACAGCTCGTCGATGTGGGCGCGGGCGGCGTCGCCGCGGACCTCCTCGACGACCCGGCCCCGGGCCTCGACGTAGCGGTACGGGTTGGACGCGTCCCAGACCGTCACCGTGACCCGCGGGTCCCGGCTGGCGTTCTTGTACTTGGCCCGGTGGATCTCGGTGTTGATCAGCAGGTGGTCGTCGTCGGCCCCGATCCACATGACCTGGGTCTGGGGCTGGCCGTCGGGCATGAGGGTGGTGAGGGCGGCGAAGTTCTTCTCGCTCGCGAGGGCCTTCAGGTCGGGATCGAGTGCCATGGAGAGGAGGGTACGGGTGGTCCCCGAAGGCTCCCACCCCGGAGCCCGAGGTTCGTTGCGCGGCGCGATAAGGTCCGGTCGGCGGCTGGGTGGGGGACGCGGTTGGGGCGAACCTCCTGGCTGGTCTTCATCGATCCACAGGGGGATCTGCAGTTGTCGGATGAGCCGCACCCGTTCATGGACGAGTCGGTGGTGCGTCGCCTGGTGGACGATGGCATGGTCCTCTTCCTCGCGCTCGACGGGGACGGCCAGATCGCCTGGGTGGGCGACTCCTGCCGCTCGGTCCTGGGCCGATCACCGGACGAGCTGATCGGAACGAGCGCCCTCGACCACCTCCACCCCGACGACCTCGGGCTGGTGCTGGAGACCCTGGCCGAGGACGCCCGCAACGCCGATGACCGCATCCTCATGGTCGTCCGCCTGCGCCGGGCCAGCGGGTCCTGGGCCACCTTGGAGTTCGGCGGCCTCGACCTGCGGGAGGCCGACGGGACCGGGCTGTTCCTGGTGTGGGGGCGCTCGTACGAGGCGCCGGGCCTGCTGCTCCAGTTCCTCGGATCGCTGCTGACCGAGGGCGCCCTGCTCCCGCTCCTCGGCGAGGTCGTGCGGTGGAGCGACGTGCTGTCGCCCTACGGGCGCACCTCGATCGTGGTCACCGATCCCGGGGGTCGGCGGGTCGCCGTCGCCGCCGATCGCCTCGAGCCCGCCCTGGGCTCCCCCCACGCCGTCGGCGTCGAGCTGCTCCCGCCGGACGCCGACGGGGCCGACGGCCCGGTGGCACTCGAGCTCGATGCCCTGGCCCCCCGCGTGGCGGGTGCGGCCCGGGCCGCCGGGCTGCACGGCGTGTGGCTCGTGCCCGTCGAGGGCGACGACGGCGACCCGCCCCGCGGCGTCGTGGCCGTGTGGCGGAGCCGGCCGGGGCCGCCGCTCGCGTCCCACGCCCGTCACTACGGCGAGGTGGCCAAGATGGCCCAGCTGGCGTTGCGCTGGTCGACCACCCGCTCGGATCTCCAGGCGGCGGCGACGACCGACCCGCTCACCGGCGTGGCCAACCGGGCCCAGCTGACGACCCACATGCGCAACGACGGCTCGAAGCTGTCGGCCCTCCTGTTCTGCGACCTCGACGACTTCAAGGCCGTCAACGACCGCTACGGCCACCTCGCCGGCGACCGCGTCCTCCAGGCCGTGGCGTCCCGCATGGCGGGCACGGCCCGACCGCAGGACCTCCTCGTCCGCCTGGGCGGCGACGAGTTCGCCGTGTGGTGCCCCGACCTCGACGCCCCCGAGGAGGCCCAGGAGGTGGCGGCCCGGCTGGTCGAGGTGCTCGAGCAGCCGGTCGTCGTCGAGAGCGAGGCCATCACCGTCGGGTGCAGCGTGGGCCTGGCGCTGGTCGACGGCGAGGTGCGCGACGGCGACGACGTCGACCGCATCCTGGGCCAGGCCGACCGGGCCCTCTACCGGGCCAAGGACGCCGGCAAGCACCGCTGGTCCGCCGACGACCGCCCCCGCTGACCGGCCGCGCCACCCGCCGCACCGCCGTCCCTCCGACCCTCCGACCCTCCGACCCTCCGACCCGCCGTCCCTCCGACCCGCCGTCCCTCCG